>JBNGDT010000162.1:0-6024 GCA_049975305.1 Bacteroidales bacterium
CAGAAAACCAAATCGGTAATCACGAAGATTATGAAACCTACATAAATAATCTTAATCTTGTTTGGAAGGAATGTTATCGGGTTCTTGACAACGGTTGCAGACTATGCGTAAACATTGGTGACCAATTTGCAAGGGCTGTTTACTATGGTCGATACAAAGTAATCCCTATCCGGCTCCTGAAATCGGCAACAAAACATACCGCCAAACCCTTACAGACAGCGCCTCCAACATTTAAACCCAAGTAATACAATCCAGCCACTGCCACCCCAAACCACTGCCTGACCGCACTAACGCCGGATGTTTGCCATTTGCTACCTAACCAGGATATCCAATTTCTATTTCGTGGTTTTCATTTCTCACTACATCAATAATAAAATATATTTATCAAGACCTAAAAGATATTCATATAGTTCAGTATTCATAAGCTATTCGTTTGGTGCATTTTTCAATTGCTGCATACTTCAACTTCATCACAAATTTTCTATTTATTAATTTTTAGCGATTTAAGCATTTGTTCAAACTCTTCATCGGTTTTGTCTCCAGGCCATTTACCAACAATATCAGCCAATTGGTTTGTGCCATTTCCTCTGATTTACTGTTCAATCTGTTGTTTTACTGTATTGGGTTTCATATTGCTGAAGGTTTTGTAGTTTTAATGTTATTGAATACACAAAATTATGAAAATCTGGATAGATATTGCGATTTTATAAGTTTTCCACTTGCTCATAGCAAGCTGTACATTCCCTGTTTGCTCTTTTTTTAAGCAAAACTGTGCAAACAGCCTTTGGTATGCACACGGCCAGTGCATAATCAACACGCAACGCACAAAATATTCACTTATTTGTGCAGACGGATTGGCGAATGCACAAGATTTGTGCATAAAATTTCCGGCTTGCACAGGTTGAAATAATATTTGGGTATTATTCCTTACTGAAAAGTTCATATAAAGTAATGTTTTTAAAAACAAAGGTAATTCGTTATAAGGTTCTTCTTTTTTAAAACTCATGCGTTTATGGTTATTTTGAGATCACATTTTGTAATGTCAAGTTTTAATATTTGTTTTCACATTTTCAAAGATACCAAACTTTTCTTAAAATATATGAATTATCAGGTTTACCAAAACCTAATCGTCAATTTTGTATTAATAAGAGTTATATGTGTGTGTGGTGGGGTAGTTTAAAAACGCAATTTAACATAATATAAATTATCATTTTTGTTATTGTTTTCTGTTTATCGTATTTTCGTTGTTAAGTATGACCGGATTATCCGTGTGTGAAACTCAATATATTAGGATATTCCAAGAAAATTTCCATAGCCGGTCCAAATATTCAATTCTAACGGATTTTATCATGAAACAGCTTTTTGAGTTTTTCTAATTTGGGCTTAATCACAAATTGACAATATCCATTGGTCCGGTTGTTTTCATAAAAATCCTGATGATAATCTTCAGCCGGATAAAACGTTTCAAATTTTTTTATTTCTGTTACAATTGGTTTGTCAAAATAATTTTCTTGTTCAAGCAGCTTAATTTGAGCTTCTGCCGTTTCTTTTTGCTTTTGGTTGTGATACAATATGATTGACCTGTACTGTGTGCCAATATCCGCACCCTGACGATTCAGGCTTGTCGGGTCATGCATTTCCCAGAAAATCGATAGAATATCATTTAGGCTGATAATACCGGGGTTAAATTCAACCTGTATCACTTCAGCGTGTCCTGTTGTATCTTTTGATACTTCACTATACGACGGGCTTTTTACATGCCCACCACTGTAACCTGGTTTTACATCAACAACACCTTCCAATCGCTGATATACAGCCTCGCCACACCAGAAACAGCCCATTCCCAGGGTAATTTTTTCCGTATTTTGTCCCATAATCATCTGATTTATAATAATTAATATAAATATCAATCCTATTCGTTTCATTGACAGTAAAACAGCATCGCTGCCGGATTGTTTATTATTTTTTTGTTTTGTTTATTTGGGCGCCCGGGCGGCCTTCGCCTGCTATCTCTGTGCTGCTCTGCGAGTGTTGCCCTACAGTGAGCAAGAGCTCATTTCAATTGCTTTGCTCACAGTGCAACACCAACTCATCGCAGCACAAAGGATATACGGCTCCGGCCTGGCGCAAAATCCAATTAAGCTACTGAAGTTTGGAACTTTAGAAAAGTTTATATAGAGAGTACCAATAACGACCCCGAAGTGGGTCGAGAATATTAATAACCACGGCGGGTGTAGTGAGAAATAGACTTTGACGAACTCAAAGTCTATTTTTGATCATGGAACACGTGGGTAAAATAAACCATATAACCGCTTTTGGCGGGATTTTTGCGGCGCAGCAAGCAAAAATCGTGACAAAAGGGAAAAAAGGTGCGCCAAAAACAATATTATTTACCAGTTTCTTCCTGGTTTATCCTAGATTTCGAGGGTTTATCATCTTTTATCAACACAGAAAAAATAAACATCTCAATGACAGAAGATACAAATATTACAAAAAGTGAGGTCAGCGAGCGTTTCAATATATTTTCCAGGTTTATCACATCCCATATACCGAGAATAGCCAGAATGGTTATGACAACAATAATAAACACGAGAAGGTAAGCTGTAACTTTTTTCAGATTGTTCATAATATGTATTTTTTTAGTTTCAGTATCAGTTCCTGTACACTTTTACACTGAATTTGGTTGTCCTGCACCAGGCACTCCCAAATCACATTATTTTCTTTTATGTTGACAATAACGTTTATATCCCCTGTTTTGTTACAATCCACAGAAAAGCCGTAGCGGTCAAGGGCGTGGGCTGTCCAGTGGTAATAAGCCCGGGCTGAAATATTACCGGTCTCATCGCTTTTGGATTGTAAACACACCGTGGCTGATTTTTTGACAGGCATGGTAAATTTTCCGCTTTGCATATCAAACACAATTTGCTCTGATGGCACCAGGTCATCAATTTTTCCTTGTATCACAAGGTCTTCGGGCAAGCCGCTGACAATGCTTTTGTTATCAATCATCCACATCAAGTCAGAATGGTTGAGCATGATTTCCAAATCGTGAGTGGAAAAAATGATGCATTTACCAAAGACAGCAGCCTGCCTGCTCAATAGCTTCATCAATCCATACCTGTTTTTGATGTCCAGATGAGCAGCCGGTTCGTCAAGCAATACGACAGGTGTATCCTGTGCCAGCGCACGGGCAATCATCACACGTTGCCTTTCGCCGTCACTGATTTCTCCAATGCGCCTGTTGGCAAGATGCTCAATTTGCATTTGATACATGGCTCTTTGTTGTTTCATTCTGCTTTCGGTAGTGACCCGTTTCAACAAACTACCGTACGGATACCGACCGTAAGATACCAGTTCATGCACATACAAATTTGCCGGCAAGCCATTGTTTGCAGCGACAAAACTGATTAATTGTGCTTTTTTGCGTGGAGATAATTTTGCCGGATTTTGCTCCATGATGGACAATTCCCCCCCTACTATTGGGATTAAGCCCATCAATGTTTTAAGTAATGTGCTTTTACCTGAACCATTGGCACCGGTGAGAGCAATGAGTTGTGATGAGCCGGCTGTCAGGTTTAGTTTTTCCAATAACCTGTTTTTTTTGTAACCCACTGACAGGTTTACTGTGCTGAGGTATATGTTTTCAGCCTGTATCATTGAAAGAAACTTTTACGTTTACTTAATATCAACCAAAGGATAAAAGGTATCCCGACGAGAGAGGTGATAGAGTTTATAGGTAATACAGCATTTCCTGGACCAAAATTACTGATTATATCAGAAAACAGCATAACCCCTGCCCCGACAATTATGCTCGCTGGCAAAAGCCACCTGTGGTCGGAGCAGCGGAAAATACTGCGTACAATATGAGGCACAGCAATTCCAATAAAACCTATGGGGCCACAAAAGGCGGTGATGCTCCCTGCCAGTAAAGATACACATATAAATATCACTATACGTGTCATGCGTATTGGTGTACCCATGGTGAGAGCGCTTTCTTCACCCATGAGTAAAATATTCAAATGGGTCGATAGTGTCCATGCCAATATTAGTCCTGCCGTAATCAGGGGAATAAGCAAACGCAGGTCCCCCGGAGTTATACCGCGCAAACTTCCCATTGTCCACAACACATACAGTTTTAACTCACTTGCCTGACTCAGGTATTGTAGCAGTCCGACAATAGCAGATACCACAGCCCCAATAAGCACACCCAGTATAAGCAGTGTCATGATGTCTTTCTGGCGCATGGAAATCAGGGAAACTATCAACATAATCATTCCGGCACCTGCAGCACCTGCTATGACAGTCCACAAGTTGTCCCATTCGGAGGTCTTGATGGAAGTTCCGGCTATCCCTGCACCCAGTACCAAAAGTGCCACACCCAGGCTGGCACCGGAGCTTATACCCAGTATATAAGGACCTGCAAGCGGATTGCGGAATAATGTCTGCATCAACAGCCCACTAACAGACAAGGCAGAACCTGCCAATACAGCGGTAATTACACGCGGCAGCCGAAAAAGCTTAAATGCACTGTACCAACTATCCTGAACATCAGCATGGCCGGATACCCATGCCATGATGTTCTGAAAACCAATGTCTATGCTTCCTGAAAGCAAATCGGCAACAAAAAGCCCCAAAGTCATCAAAAGAATGATGACTAAATACAAATATGGATGCCTTTTATTACTCATGGTATCAGTGGTTTATAATACATCAACGAATCGGTTATTTCCGCTTCAGGATAAAACACCTGTATCAGATCAGACAAAACACGGTCAGGATATACGACAGCAGATTCAAAAAAATCATTGCCCCTGCCCGATTGCCGGCGATTGTTGTTATATACCTTCAGGTTTGAAATATCGTTGAAAGAAGGCATCCTGCGATCGGCATTGAATACTTCTGTATATGTATCTGCATCGCCTGTGTGTATCCATACATCAGCATTTTTTGCACGCTGATATACTATTTCAATATCCACAGCATGACTTTCAGTACCGCCATAATCAGCGAAAATATAATTGCCCCCTGCATCTTCAATAAGCTGAGCTAAATATGAATCACCACCAGGTACCCACCATATCCCCTGCCACGGGATATTTGTCAGAACACATGGATATTCATTGCGTGAAGGCACCAGTTGCTTCAATGAATCGTATCGTATGGCAATGCTGTCGATCATACGATTAGCCATGGGAATGACATCATAAAAAGCAGCAAAGAAACGTAACCATTCCAATCTGGCCAGGGGTGATTGTTCAAGATAGTCTTCTACCAGCACTACCGGAATACCCAATTCTTCAAGCTGTTGCAGCGGGCGTAATTCAGAAGCATGGATAACATATGCAAATACCACATCAGGTTTGAGGGCACTTATTTTTTCAAAGTTCAGATTTTCAGAAAAACCTATATCCTGAATTTCCCCAGCCCTTACTTTATTCTTTACCGCTTTACTGAATACAAAATCCGTACTTGTAAGACCGGTTACTGAGTTTAATTTATCAAGGGCTTCAAGATAGGCAATGTGGGTTGTTGACATGCATACCACATTATTTACAGGTATTTTTATGGCGTTTTGTTTTTCTTCCCTGCTCAGTGAATACGTAAAATTCTTATCCGTAGCCTGCTGCCAGGGACGCATAACCTGTATCCTGTAACCATCACCTGTTTCATTCATTTCAAAACCTGCTGCGTATGCATTTTCTACAGGCTGACCAAGCGTATTATCCCGGGTTTCATGGTTGTTGGAGCAGGCAACACACACAAACACTACAATCAATATCGTCCAGTACAGGCGATGTTTTTTCATGAACAACAAAATAAACAAAAGAAATCGAATTAATGAGGTCAGCCGGCATATTTTTGTTTGCAACGTTATTACTAAGCATGTGAAATTCAAAAATATGTAACTTATTTAATGACCCAATTAACAATTAATAACATTTAACATTTATTTAAGGTAAACACACAACAAAATAAATATAAATATGCATTACTGTCCGGTAAAAATAAAAAAAGATATTTAAA
>JBNGDT010000163.1:0-5981 GCA_049975305.1 Bacteroidales bacterium
GATGTCAGGGTGGAACCACATAGGCACAGTAGAACACATAGGATTTCACATAGGGGTTAAGCAATAACAATAAGATAACTTAGGTAATCTTGCTATTAATCATAATAATTATTTTGGGAAATAATCATAAATACGATTTCTATGTAAAAACCGTATAAATATGATTTTCCGATTTTCATAAACAATGCCGGCACGGTAATTACCTATCCTTATACGATAAACATTTTTACTGCCTTCAAGCTTTTTGCAATTCTTTATATCAGCAATCTTATTTGCTCCCTGGCATTTTACTATGGTGTCCGCAAGGCGAATACGTATCTTTTTGTCGTTTATCTTTTTAACATCCTTATCAAAAGATTTATCAATCAATACCTTCATTTTCTTAATTTCTTAACGAAATTGTCGGTATTAACATATTCCCCCGTTCTTTCTTGTTTGATAGCATTGAGTATTCCTATCTCTTCTTTTTCTTCTTCACTCAAAAACTTTGCTTTAATACCCAACTTCTTTGCAAGATTTATCAAAAGTTTAAGATCTGATTTGGAGTCGCTATTTAAAATTACTGTATCCATAATTTACGTTTTAGCTATTTATACAAAAATACTAAATATGAACAAATTATCAAAAATTAATAAAATAAAAATGTAAACATTGAAACACCTAAGTTATGTTACTTTGCTGAACTTTATCATGTTGGTGTGTGATTTTGAGGTGAGTGGTGTGCTGCCAACGTGAATGACCCTGTCGCCTTTTTTTAATGCCCCCTCTCGTTTGAGAACACTGATGGAGTGGGCAATCGCTTTGTCAATATCATTATACACAGGAAAGTAGAATGCATTTATTCCCCAAATCAAAGGGAGCTTTTTCAACAATTTTGGTTGCTGGTAAAAGCGTATATGGGCGAACGGGGACGGTGACTGGAAATCCGCAAAGCTGTGTAACCCGAATAAGAAAAAGTAATGATGGCTTTGGCGCTGGTTTGTTGAGCCATTTTAAATGCATTGTAGCATACTGAATCGGGAATAAATGCTTTAGTATCAGGATGGGGAGGATGATTAAGATTATATTCCAAACCTTCTTGTTCCGTATATTCGATGATATTCTGCATGCTCTCCACACTGCCGACAGGGTATTTACCTATGGCTGTTTTACCGCTGAGCATTAAACCATCAGCCATATCCATGACAGCATTTGCAACGTCATTGGATTCAGCACGGGTAGGGCGGAAGTTATGAATCATCGAATCCAGCATTTGTGTAGCTATGATTACCGGTTTTGCTTTTTGGATACACAATTTTACAATGTGTTTTTGTATGACAGGCACCTTTTTAAAATCCACTTCAACACCCAGATCGCCACGGGCAACCATAATGCCATCAGCAGCGTCTGTAATGGCATCAATATCATCCACGGCTTCAGGTTTCTCAATTTTGGCAATAATGCGCGCTTTACAATGACAATCATCAAGGTGGGCACGTAATTCCCTGATGTCTTTACTGCTGCGAACAAAAGAGAGGGCAAACCAGTCGATTTTGTTTTCCACGGCAAATTTAATGTCTTCTTTGTCTTTATTTGTTATGGCCGTAAGATATAAAGTTGAGTCAGGCAGGTTTGATGCCTTTTTTGGAAAGCAGTGTGCCTTCCGAAAGCACCTTTGCTTCAACACTATCATTGCGGTTGGTTTTTGTGGCTTCAAGCTTTATGGTGCCGTCATCAATGAGTATTTTGTCCCCTGTTGTAACATCTCTGGCAAAAAAGTCATAATTAACATGGTAAACAGATTCGCCTGTTTTATTCGGATTCGTGGTGCAATGTAACGTTTCCCCGTTTGTTATGCGGATGCCATCATCCGGCAATGCACCAAGACGCAATTTAGGCCCCTGTAAATCACCAATGACGGAAATATGTAATCCGGTTTCTTCCTGCAGTTCCCTGAGGTGGGCCAGCACTTTTAGTTTCCCCTGGTAAGAGCCGTGTGAAAAGTTCAGGCGGGCCACATTCATACCCGCTTTTATCATGTCCAGCAGGATGTTTTTATCATTTGATGCCGGACCAATGGAAGCAACAATGCGTGTTTTTGTGATCATAGGCTTAGTTTTGTTCATTGCATGAAAATACAAAAAATTACCGAGCATAAAACAGGTGAAGTTTAAGTTAATGTGACTTTTTACCGCTGAAAGCTGATATTACATAAAAGCAAAACTAATATACGGACTTTAGCCCTGAACCCACACCCAAATATTGTCCACCATTGCCACAAATTTGCACAGATTCCCGCAGATTAATCTGTGCCAATCTGTGGACAAAAACCAGCAGCTGTCGCAGACAGCCAATCCGTGCTAATCTGTGCAATCTGTGGATAACCCCCCCAAGCTGTCGCAGACAGCTAATTCGTGCAAATTTTGTGCAAATGAGGGCAGAGCCAAGCTTGCTTGAGCTATGCCGAGTGCAGCCAAAATTATGCAAATCCGTGTAATTCGTGTCCCCCTTTTTCGTGCTAATCTGTGCAATCTGTGGCAACCCCCCAAAGCTGTCGCAGACAGCCCATCCTTGCCCATTACGCCATTTCTCTGCCAGTCCATCCGCGCATCAGTGCAATCCGTGGCAAAACACCAGTTGTCGTCAGACAGCCAATCTGTGTAAATCCGTGCAATCCCTGACTGCCGTCAGGCAGCTGTGGCAAAACACCAATTGTCGTCAGACAGCTAATCTGTGGTAATCTGTGGCAATCTGTGGCAAAACCAAAAATTCTTATTATTTTTACCACAAAATCAGGAAAATGTACCGATTAGTAGCCATTATTACACTGTTTTTTGCCCTGTCTGCGCCGGCACAAGACATAGCTGTGAGGTCTTTCCGCTGCCTGCCGCGTGATATGGATGCGAGGATAGCCCATCCTATCACAGACCAGAATGGCGATGTAGCTGCCCTTATCAAAGTGGTGACCACAGAAACAGGCTTCAAATTTGAAGCGGGCATGTTGGGCGTCACTGCTGTGGAATAAAAAACCAGCGAAATTTGGGTGTATGTGCCCTACGGCTTACGCAAAATCACCATAAAACACCCAGAGCTTGGGATGTTGCGGAATTACATTTACCCCGAAGCCATCAAAAAAGCCACGGTGTATGAGATGGTGCTGACCACAGGAAAAGTGGTGACGACAGTGGAAGAAGTTGAAAACCCCACACAATATTTAATCATCACATCAGAACCTGAAGGAGCAACCGTGTTTATTGATGAGCAACAGGTGGGGACAACCACCTTTCAGCGAAAATACGAAGAAGGGGGAATATACATACCGCCTGGAATACCCGAAATATCATCCTGCAGCCGGCAAAGTTACCCTGAAAGATGAAAAGAAAAGTTTACACCTGGTATAAAAACCAAATTTTGGCCATATTTATGTCACATCAGAAACCGAAGACGGCATGCAAATATTCATAGACGATGAAAACACCGGGAAAACCACGCCGGCATTGCTTACTGAAGTTTCCTCCGGCAAGCATCACCTTCAGTTAAGGCAGACCAACACAAAACTTGTGCAGGTCAACGATAACGATACCACAGATGTGGATTTTCACATGCACAAAACATTTGCCACCCTCAGCATCAAAGCCACCCCCGGCACAAGTTTATACATTGACGGTCAGAAAAAAGGCACAGGTGAGTGGGAGGGAAGTCTGTTCCCGGGCATTTATTCAGTCACAGCAGAAAAAGACAAGCATTACAAAGAGAAAAAACAAGTAAAAATAGTAGCCGGCGAAGACCAGAACCTGAGCTTTGATCTCAAAGGAAAAACAGGTTCCTTAGATGTCATTACTATGCCCATTGCTGCAGAAATTTACCTAAACAACGAAAATACGGTACCAGCCCACATACCGTCAAAGACTTGCTATTAGGAGATTATCAACTCGAACTTCGCAAAAACGGGTACGCTACGCACAAAGAAACCATTACCATCACCGAAAATGAAACCCTGGAAATAAACAAGACGCTATCCAGTGGAAAAGAAATAACCATTACCAGTGTTCCCGATAATGCATTCGTATATATTGATGAAGATATGCAGGGCAAAACGCCGCTTACAACCAACCTCTCATTTGGCAAACATACGGTTGAAGTGAACAATGGCCATGATTCCGAAGTAAAAACGCTAGATGTCAGCACAGACGGGCCATCTTCTTTTTTGTTTGAGATAAAAAAAGAAGTGTCCATAACTTCCGACCCTGCGGGTGCAGACATTTACATCAACGGCAAGAACGAGGGGCAAACTCCGGCAACCCTCGTGATGACAAACAAGCCCATGACAATTAAACTGACCAAAGATAAGTACAGGGATAAAACCATTTACATGGATGAACTGCCCGGAGACAATCAAATTTCTGTCCGGCTGGATAAAATTAATATTGTCAATGGTTACAGCCTGGATATTAAAGTTGGGATGGCCAAAGATGTTGGTTTTGGTAGTTTTGGCAGTTTTGGCATTGCTGTGTTTATAGACAGGCTTTATGTGTCATCATCCATTGGTGTGGCTGCACAACCACAGGCTTTTGAAGGTTACATCAACCCTATTTATACAGGTATCATGGTCAATGATATTGATGAATATTCCCCGGTTGGCAGGTATTATCTGAGCGAGAATGATTACAATTTTACTGCAATGCAGGAGTACCGCAACATGATGTTTAGCATTCAGGCTGGGTATCAGTTTGCTTTCTTGGTACCGTTTGTTATCCATGCCGGTTTTGGAGGTCGTAAAATTAAAGCCTACCAATATGTTTACCAGGCCATGCACGATTATTTCAGCATAAACGGCTACGCTATCGATATCAGCAAAGGGGATTTTTTTACCAGCAACGTGGCTTACTCCGATGGATACAATTCCCTCGTTGTTGGTATTGATATCCCCGTTAATTTTCTGAAATTTGGTGTGGAATACTGGATAAACACGGAAGTGGGAAGCACTTTTTATATCAGTGCAGGCCTCTTTTTTAGTGATAAATCCATAAAAAATGCATTAAACCATGAAAAAATTGTTTGTGATTATACCTGTTATTTTGCTTTTGTCAGCCTGCCTTGACGATGAAAAAAGGATTGACCCGAATTATATTTATATGGCTGACAAACCCATAGAGGTGGAGTATAATAACACAATCCTTTACGTGTATCCCAAAGATGTCAGTATTAACACAATAAGCTGGTGTGAATACCCCTATAATGGTAATTTTGGCGCTACTTCCCTCACCAACGGGCAGGCCAATACCGATAGTCTTGTGGAAGAGTTTGAATCAGGTAGTTATGCTGCTTATATCTGCGACACTATGACCGCTTATGGTTATACCGATTGGTATCTCCCGGCAAAAGACGAGCTCAATGCTATCTATCAGCAAAAAGATACACTGGGCAGCTTTTCTGAATACTATTATTGGAGCAGCACCGAATACGATGAACAAAATGTCTGGGTGCAGAATTTTAGCGATGGAACACAAGCAATAGATACAAAAAGCACGTACAATTATTTCAGGTGCGTCAGGCGGGATTAGGTATGTTTCACAATCGTAAAAATGTATGTTTGGTTTTATTATGATGTGGGCGTTCCCCTCCGCAGCAATTGAATATTGGTATAATATACCATCTTTATAACCCAATCCCATGTTTATAAGCATTTATTTTTTGCATTGCTGCTCCGGGTCGGGCTGCTCCGGGCTGACGGCCACCGTTGAAAAAACGGGGGTCTGGCCGCAGAAAAGCGGCCACCCTCCGCATCCCTAACGCAACTCACCACCGACAAGAAAGGAATTTGCTATTGAATAAATTCTGTATATATTAGATGAATAGTTAGATATAAATAATTAAAATACAATGATGTATAGATTCAATAAATATAAAATGTAAATATAATATAGATATGAATATAAAATTCAGATAATCACAAAAATCATTCAAAATAAATTATCTTATGTTAAATAGTAAGTAATTGA
>JBNGDT010000164.1:0-5943 GCA_049975305.1 Bacteroidales bacterium
TAGTAAACCTGTTACTTATAATATGATTAGAACCTAAATGCCTAATTCAATATTTTTATTTTTACAATGTGGAATAAACAAATCTAAACATGAAAATTGCAATCATTGGTTACGGTAAAATGGGAAAAATTGTGGAATCCATGGCCAAAGAAAAAGGGCATGAAATACACATTATAATCGACACAGATAACAGGGAAGACATAAAATCCACACAATTTAAATCCGCAGACGTTGCCATTGAATTTACAGAACCTGATGCAGCGGTAACCAACTTTTATGACAGTTTCTCACAACAAGTTCCCGTAGTTTCAGGTACCACAGGATGGTTGGATAAATATGATGATGTGGTGAAAGCTTGCAAACAGGCTGACACTGCATTTTTTCATGCCTCAAACTTTAGCATCGGGGTCAATGTGCTTTTTGAGATGAACAAAAAACTGGCTAACATTATGCAGCAATTTCCACAATATAAACCTCTGATATCCGAAACACATCACATACATAAAAAAGATGCTCCCTCAGGTACTGCCATTCACCTCGCCGAAGACCTCATTCATGCTCACTCCAAAATTAAAGGCTGGAAAAAAGAATCAGCTGAAAATAAAAACGACCTCCCTGTCAAATCCATACGGGAAGACGAAGTATTTGGCGAACATCATATTTTTTATGAAAGCGATGTAGATGTGCTGGAACTATCACATAAGGCAAAAAACCGTAATGGCTTTGCTTTGGGAGCAATTATGGCTGCTGAATTCATACAAAACAAAAAAGGTATTTTCTCAATGAAAGACATGCTGGCATTTTAAAATATAATTAGTCATAAAGGTTTCGGTTAATAAAGGTATAACTATTCTGACAAATACTTTTTTACTGCTAAGACTCAAAAACGCTACGAAATGAAAACAAAGAATGAATTGATTAGTTACTAAAATATTTGTATTATGAAAAATCCATTTAAAAACAAATATGTCAAATTTGGCATTGTCAGTGTTGCATATATTCTGTTTGTGATATGGCTTAATAACTACTGGTGGCTGTTTGGCGAATTGATAATTGTTGACATTTACCTGACAAAATACGTAAGATGGGCTTTCTGGAAACCACGAAAAGGCAAAAAAATGTCCAAATTCAAACGCAAAACACTTGAATGGGTTGATGCTATTATTTTTGCTGTCATTGCTGCTTCTATCATCAGGACATTTTTCTTCGAAGCCTTTACCATCCCAACATCCTCAATGGAAAAAACTATGATGGTGGGTGATTATCTGTTTGTCAGCAAAATAGCTTATGGCCCGCGCAAACCAATGACACCCATTTCATTTCCTTTCGTGCACCATACACTGCCTTTGTCACAAAAAGCAAAATCATTCGTTACATGGATTCAAAATCCGTACGAACGTATGGCAGGGTTTGGAGATGTTGAACGGAACGATATTGTGGTGTTTAACTATCCTACCGGCGATACTGTTGTGCTTGAAAACCAGGCACAGGGATATTATGATATCATCCGCGTAAAAGCCATGGAGCTACAAATCATGGACATGAAAGCAGGCAGAAAAATAAAATCTGAACAGACTTATTATAACCATGCACGAGATATGGTGATAAACCAGAATACCATTATCGTTCGTCCTGTTGACAAACGTGAAAATTACATTAAACGTTGTGTTGCCATACCTGGTGACAGCCTCGAAATCCGTGATGGCTGGGTATATATCAACGGCAAACCACAAAAACACTTTAAAGGTATCCAGTTTAATTACGAAGTGATTACCGATGGCCGGATTCTTAGTGAAAACACGCTGGAAAGGCTTGATGTAGCCAATCGTGATATATGGCACCAGGGAAGAAAATACATCCTGCCCCTGACTGAAAAACAGGCCAAAACATTAAAAAACATCAGCATTGTCAACAGCATTACTAAACTGACACAAGCTGATGGCATCCAAAACTACAGGATTTTCCCGCACGACAAAAAATACAACTGGAACGAAGACTGGTTTGGCCCGTTGTATGTTCCCAAAGCAGGTGAAACCATAGATTTAACATTGGACAACCTGCCACTCTACGAACGCATCATTGGCTATTATGAAAAAAACAACATGGAGGTCAAAGGTGACAAAATTTACATAAATGGACAGGAAACACATCAATACCAGTTTAAAATGAACTATTACTGGATGATGGGTGACAACAGGCACAATTCTGCAGATTCCCGTTTCTGGGGATTTGTCCCTGAAAATCACATTGTAGGCAAAGCTTCCATCATCTGGCTTTCGCTTGATAAAGAAAAAACATTCCCTGCAAACATACGATGGAATCGTTTGTTTAATAGTGTACATTGAGACAAAAAATTCAGGTCAAAATATGCAACCTGTTTAGAAAATAACAGTATTAATAAACAGACGCAACAATGAAATGAAAAAAAGCATTTACATAGCTGCGATTATTATTATTGTGTTTGTATTTTTTATGTTAAAATTTTACCTCGTAAAAAGTTACAATCACGACATGCATCCATCTATTTCGAAAGGAAAATATATACTGGTTAGCAGGGTACCCCCTGATAAAATGTCGCGGCTGGACATAATAGCTTATCACTTTCCCTGCATTGCAGACAAAAAAATACGAAAAAAACCAGTACACATCTCACGACTGATGGCACTACCGGGAGACACCATTGAAATCCGCAACAAGAAAGTATATGTCAACAACGATTATATGGACAACAAGCTTTCCCTGTTTTATAAATATCGGATCAGCACCGACACCAGTTTTAATCCCAACTCGTTTGAGAAATTCAATACTTTATTCGAAAATGAAATATTACCAAACAAAGCATGGGAATTGTTTACTTCCCCTGAAACTGCTTCCATGATAAATGAGTTGAAAGGCGTAAGCAATGTTCGTTTTTTATCAGATTTAAACAGAAATAAGGATTATGGTATCTTTCCAAACTCCAGGTTTTTCAATTGGAACAAAGATTATTTCGGTCCTGTAATTATTCCTGAAGCCGGCGAGGAAATACAAATCAATTACATGAACATACATCTCTATAAGCGCCTGATTGATGTATATGAAAATCACCATCTGATTATAAAATACCAGAAAATATACATTGACGGAAAAGAAGTTACCACTTACACACCTGAACAAAACTATTATTTTGTTATGGATGACAACAGGGATCATTGCAACGACTCACGGCAATGGGGTTTTCTGCCTGCCGATCATGTAGCCGGAATAAAGACATTTCAACGCAATGACTAAAATACTTTTGAATACAGCATATTTTCCTCCCATTGAGTATATGCAACAATTCAGCGGCTCAGACGATGTGTACATTGAAGCCTGCGAACATTATGTGAAACAGTCATACCGCAACCGGTGCAGAATTTCCGCACCAAATGGCATTCAAAATCTAATTGTGCCGGTGGTAAAAGGGAAAAGTCCGGGACAACCCATTCGGGATATAAAAATTGATTACTCCGAACCATGGCAGGGAAACCACCGCCGCAGCATAGAAACAGCTTATGCTGCAGCCCCGTTTTTTGAGTTTTATTATGATGACATCATCCCTTTTTTCAAACAGAAATATCATTTTTTGTTTGATCTCAATCTTAAGATTTGTGAAAAACTCATTGCCTTGTTTGATCTGGATACCACCATCCGCTTAACGACAACATACACAGCAGCTCCGGCAAAAGATTTCAAAGATTTAAGGGATATATTGCACCCCAAAAAAAACATAATAACCAGGCAAAAACCATACATGCAGGTTTTCAGCGAACGGTATGGATTTCAACCAGGCTTAAGTGCCCTGGACCTGCTGTTTAACGAAGGGCCTGCCGGCAAAGAATACTTATATAGAAACTGTCTATAATCTATATTTTTTTAATTCCAAAGTCAAAAATAACGAATGAGTCCAGTCTAAAAAGTCAAAAAAATGAAAAAGCCTCACATGTTATTCAAGGCTACCTACGGTATTTTCAACCTCAGTTAAAATTTTACAGGATTTAACAAGTTCTTTCATGGTAGTATGATCGGAATATAAGGGTCTGTCAATATCAAGAAATTCCACATGCCTGCGTATAACTTCCCATGCTTTCTGAACACCATGACCAAAACTGTATTCATCTTTTCTAAAATCCAAAGCCTGAGCAGCGGCCATAAATTCAATACCAAGAATGCCATAAGCGTTGTCAAGAATCTGGAAGTTTTTAATGGCTGTGTTCATTCCCATTGACACAAAATCCTCCTGATCGGCTGCAGCTGGAATAGACTGAATTGATGCAGGAGCCGAAAGGATACGTTGTTCTACAATCTGCATATCAGCGGTGTACTGGCTAAGCATCAAGCCAGAAAACATCCCTGCTCCTTTTGTCAGGAATGCCGGCAGTCCCACGCTCAGAGCAGGGTTATTCAGCCTGTTCATACGGCGTTCTGACATGACACTGACCATTGTAATTGCAGCACCAGCCATATCCATTGGGACAGATACAGGAGAGCCCTGAAAATTAGCACCGGACAACTGAAGTTCCTTGTCCGGGAAAAAGATAGGATTATCGCCTACGCCATTGAGTTCAATTTCTACTTGTGAACGTGCATAAGCAAGTGCATCATGGGCACTCCCAATTACCTGGGGGGTAGAACGCATTGAGTAGGCATCCTGTACTTTACATTTAACCCTTCCTTCTTTCAGATCACCTCCGGCAACGCATTTATTGATGGCTTCAGCACTTCTGACAGCGCCTTTAAAACCTCTGACTTCATGCAATAATTTTGTATAGGGGCGCATATTTGCTTTAAGGGCTTCCAAAGACATTGAGGCTGCAATTTCTGCTTGTTTGAGCCAGTTATTGGCATCGTAAAGCCATATAGCACTCATGGCTGTTAACAAATTGGAGCCGTTAATGGCAGCCAGTCCGTCGCGTGCCTTCAGTCCGGGGATAGGGATGCCGGCTTTGTCCATAGCTTCTTTGCCAGGCATCAAATCTCCTTTATAATAGGCTTTGCCCTCACCAAGCAAGAGCAATGCAATCTGTGACATGGGCGCCAAATCACCACATGCTCCTACAGAACCTTTTTGACATGCAAAAGGCGTAACCCCTTTGTTTAGCATATCTACCAGGGTTTGGGTTATCTCCAAACGGCAACCGGAATTACCATGTGCATGCACATTTATTCTCCCCAGCATAGCTCCCCTGACATATTCAATGGGTGCCGGATCACCAATGCCGGCAGCATGATTATAAATCAGGTATTTCTGAAAATCTTCAATCTTATCGTCATCCAGCACAACTTCTGAAAATTCACCAATGCCTGTGTTTACGCCATACATAATTTCTTTGGCTTCAACTTTTTTCTCAAGCATAGCACGGCATGTGTTGATGCGTTTTTCTGCATCAGGATGCAATTCAACTTTTTGCCCGTGGCGGGCAACATTTACCACATTTTCAATGGTCAAACCACTGCCTTTAATTACAAGTTTATCCATAATGTTGACATTTTATGTTTATTTAATTGTTGATTATTGTTTTTTTCATTGCCTCAATATCCACATTTTGCAGGTATTCTACGGTTTTATTAATATCCTCATACATGATTTTATCATTTTCTATAAAATTAACCTTTTTCCGGTAATTCGATACAAATTCTTCAATAAATTTTGATGATTTCTTTCCTTTCCGAAAATTAAAAGCCTGAGCAGCAATGAATAACTCAATCGCAAGAATACGTTCAAGGTTGTTGACCACTTTAAACATTTTGGTAGCTGAATTTGCCCCCATACTAACATGATCTTCCTGCCCCTGGGAAGATTCTATTGAATCAACCGAACAAGGCATTGATAATTGCTTGTTTTGATTTACAATGGAAGCAGCGGTGTATTGAGGAATCATAAAACCTGAGTTCAATCCTGGATTAGCAACAAGGAAATGCGGC
>JBNGDT010000165.1:0-5927 GCA_049975305.1 Bacteroidales bacterium
AACTATTCATCATTACCATTGTTTTTTGTGGAGCCAAAGTAGTAGCGGAGGCCAATAGATAAATCTAAGCTACTTAAATTATAATATTTTTGATTTGTTTCATCTATATCTTTTACGTTTTTATCAACATTATTATAAAACAAATCTCCATCCTCTACAAGTTTTTCCTCATAGTAATATTGCCATCCATAATCTGCATAAAAATGAATAAATGGATTCCAGCTAATGGATGAAAATAATGATATTGATGGACTAATTGAATAATTTACTTGTGTAGATATATATGGACTTATTTTTATATCTTTTTTGTAACACTCTTTTAATACCTGTCTCCAATATTTTTGTGATATACCTTCTTCATTTTCTGGTTCATAAAAGGTTTTTAGCATCTTATCACTTATTTGATATATTTTTAGTGAGGATATTGTAAAACCTAAATTTAATTGCACCGATAAGGAACTGATATCATAATACATACCTATGTTGGGAGTAAATGATATTCTTTCTCCATAATAAGAGTAAACAATATCATAAATATTTGTAACCGTTTTGCTTCCATAATAATTATATGTATATTCATATTCTCCCTTTACAACATTTTGAAAAGAATTATATGCTAATGGTAATAGGTGATTATTCAAATAATAAGCTTTTATTGAAAAAATAAATAAACCTTTGCTTTTATAACCAAAACTGCCACTCATGAAAATACCATTACCCATATTGTATTCATTTGTAATATATGTTGTATCATTATTATATATTAATTCATCTCTAAACATAACTTCATGTCTTTCATGATCCCCCATAAAATACATAGGAGCTGCATATCCGGCATTTAATTCTGCAAAAAATTGTGATTTGGCAATTGTTGGCGTAATTGCCAATATTGCCATGATAAATAATAATTTATTTGTTTTCATGATCTATTGTTTTACAACTTTAAAGGTTTCAATAAATTCTTTATTATGTACTCTCACCACATAAACAGCAGGTTGTAATTCTGGTGTTGAAATTTTTAATAAATGGCTTCCTGATTTAAATTTTCCTATTTTGTTAAAATATATCTTCCCATTCATGTCAATAATCTCAATGGATAAGACTTCATCTGTTTCGATTTCAAAAAATAGGTTTAACTTGTCGTAAAATGGGTTCGGATAGCATTTGGCAATTTGAAATAAAGGGTTTGCTGCAGTATCTTCATGTGTGTTATTAGCCAAATTTATATTCTTAGATTCATTGTAATTGCATGGTTTCTTTATCTCTAAAACCAACTCATTGTCACCACTGGCCACAAACTCAACGTCGCCGTTGATAATGATTTCGTTGCAAGCACTTATCGTTGTGGGCTTTTGGGATAGATAGTCATTTGCAAGCCCATTGAATTCAAAACTGCCGCCATAAATATACACAGGGCCTCCGCAGTTTTCATAAGCCCAGTCAGAACGTACAGCATTGGTAAAACCAGTAGGGAATAAAAGAGAATATGTGCTTGTTAAATCACAGTCAATGACATTAACTCCTGCCCAAGCATCTTTAACATGTTTATTGTAATTATTAAAAATATCCCACCAATTACATTCCCAATAACTCAACTTAATATCTTTATGTCCTATATGATCAAAACTGCAACTATAATCATATGGATCTATTTCATCAACAGATTTTTTTTCAGTTATTATTTCATCATCGCCTCCCTGGTCAATTCTCCAGTTTCTTTTGGAATATTCTTCCCAACCCGGTGATATATAAGATTCCTCATAAAAATGTACTGTTGTTTCTTTATTAACCAAATCACAATCTTGACTTATTGATGCTACAATTTCTTCCTGACATTCTTCTGTAACAGATATCTCTTTAGTTAAACTAAAGTTATTATCTTCTTCATCAGTTATA
The DNA here is from genome assembly GCA_049975305.1 of Bacteroidales bacterium. Lineage (GTDB taxonomy): Bacteria > Bacteroidota > Bacteroidia > Bacteroidales > ML635J-15 > JAQIBY01. The sequence goes on from JBNGDT010000165.1 coordinate 1,897, forward strand.
TCTACAACTAAATTATTCTCTCCTATAATAAAAGAGCCAATTGTAATAAACCATTGAGTGCCTATTTGGGAACCATTCAAATACCAGTCATAATCCCAAAAACTACTGCCACCTTCAACTTTATATTTAACCGCAGGATCCGGGCATTGATTTGGATTATCATTTGTTGTAGAAATGTATATGCCTGATAACTCACTCAAATAAAAATCAATGTCTTCTTTATCCTCATAAACAGGATCAAATGGCTGGGTGTATGATTCATAACCAGATGCACTTGCTTTGAGGCTACCATTCCATCCGGGGTCAACATAAAAACTGTATTCTCCTTCATAATTTGTTGAAACTGCGTTGTCAGCGTTGTCAACCTCCGCAACTGTTGCATTGGTAATAACAGTATTGTCATCTGAATCATAAACCTTTCCGGAGATCTCAAATGAACTAACTGATGAATTTATTGAAATATCTTTAGATATATTATCTGAACCGTATTGATTTTGAACTGTGAGGGTAACCGTATAATTTCCATTTCCGGAATAAACATGGGTTGGGTCTTGATTGGTACTTGTGCTTCCGTCACCAAAATCCCAGTCCCAGCTTGTTGGGTTATTTTGTGATAAGTCAGCAAAATCAACGGTATAATTATCTGTATCCCAGGTAAAATCGGCATCCGGTGCCTCAGTAGGAATATCATCATCCACCGTAAAGGTATAAGACCCTTGATCTGTATTTGGCGTTACGCCATCATAATCCAAACGCTGACCACCATTGTATGCACGTATGTATTCGGGGTTTACGGTTACCGTTACTACTCCGTAAGATCCGCTCCACTGAAAATTGATCTGATTAGAGTTACCACTGCCCACCCATGATTTCTGGTATATCGTAATATCACCATTTTGAACATCAAAACTCAGAGCTTGATCTGCTGGTTCAGAGGCATCACACCATGTATCAAACTTAATGTATCCGCTTTGCACAGTGCTGGGCACTGTTGCATTTTCAGCAGGGTATTTTTCGGCGATGGATGGGCAAAGGGTGATGTTAGCATTACTATTATATGTAAAACCATCTTTATGGTCTGGCATTGCCCAATAAGCATCACTAGCTTCCCTTTTTGATGCATTATCATTTTCACCATTCATTCTTTTGAATAAATTACGATTGTTATAATTTATGCCCAGATCAAAAATCCAGCCCCAATGTGTTTCTTCATCATAACCAAAACAAATACCTCCGGTACAAGCATCTACCCATCCATTTGCATTACTATAGCAGCATGACAAAACTGATAAGGTTTTGTTTTGTTGCAAATCGGATGACCAATTTTGGGTTACCCATTCAGCATCAGCACATGCTCCCCACATTATATCATCTTCCCAATTCTCAGCCGGATATAATAATACAGCCTGTATATTTGAGTTTTGTGAACACCAATCATCAATCGCATAACTTTCCAGAGCATATATTAAATCAATTCCTTCATTTTGATGGCCATGACTTGCAACATATAATAATCCTGCATTGCGCATGCTTAATAAATTATCATACGTGCATGTACCAAAATAATTATCACATGTGGTTTGATCCGTAAAAACATTTGAAGGATTATAGATGTAGCCTTGATTTTCTACATAATCAACTACATTAGGCAATTCATGTGTGTTGAAAACTGTAAATCCGGATTCCCATGGGTTTGGACACCATGCCATGATTTCTGTGTTTTGCGGGGAATAAGATTGGTTTTTGGGGCTTTTTTCTTTATTGTCTGGCATGATTAGTCCGGTATCATCATCATTTTTTCTTTTGTTGTTATTATCATTCCCTAATCTATTTTTGATTTTTTCAGTTTTTTGATATTCCTTGATAATTCTTTTTAAAAATTCTTTATTAATAAAAATATTATTTAAACTATCAGCTTTTTGATTTTTATCATAATCTGATTGTAAAATATCGTAAACCCGATGACTGTTTTTTTCATTTATTGAATAGCTATTTATCATGTTGTTTACATCCTTGTCCATAAAGAAAAACATCATTTTATTTTGTTCAAGCTTTTTTTTAATAGCTTGAACTTCCCCTTCCGCATTTGATTTTAATTTTTTTCTGCTATAATGTTTCTTACTTTCAGGTCCATATTTATGACTATATCTTCTGCCATAAGGACTGAGAGAATAAATCCTGGATTCTCCGTTATAAGAAACTATTTGAAAGTGATCATTGTTGTTATTATAATTTACAACAGATTTTACATTTGGCAGCGATTTATAAATATTTTTAATGCTATCGCAAGCTATTTCGTATTGGTATTTTTCAAGAAAATAACTTTCTATTATGTGAATAAAACCCCTATCATAATCAGGATGTTTTATTTTGAATATTTTATCTAGCCCGTCGTTTTTGTTTAATAAATTACCGGGCATTCTGGGTCGCTTTTTTAATTTATAGGGGCTTTCAGGTTTTTGCATTTTTAATATTTGCTTACCATTAACCTTAACAGTCAATCCTTGCCGCTTAATAATATAAGGCGGCTCAATGTATTTGCCATCAATAAACACAAAACCGGTGTTGATGGGGCCGGCTTTGCGGGATTGTGCTGCAGTATGGTTTATCAAAAAGATAAACAAAATGATGCATATAAATCTCAAAGATCTCATATTTAATCAGGTTTTAATTTTAATATAAAAACATTTGCATATTCTCTTACTCTTTTGTTTTTATCATTTTTCAATTTATTGCATAAACTAATTGTTAATTCATCGTCAAAATATTTGAACACAGCATATAATGCTGCTAATCTTATTAAATGATTCGAATTTGATGAATATTCTAATAATTTTTCCCTTGCAAAATCTATATACCCCAACTGTGCTAATACAATAGTAGCATCTAAAGCAAATGAATCAATTGTATCTTCAGCAGCATATTTTAAAAATTCAACTGCTTTGTTATTGCCAATATTTTTAAGGCCTGTATGAATAATAGGCCTATGTTTTATATCAGCCTTCCATATTTTAACAAGTTCCTGAAAACTTTGTTTTTTTTCTCCTAATTCACTAAGTGTTAATGCAGATACTAAGACAACTAAAATATTACTATCTGATAAGGCTTTTTTCAAAACAGGAATTGATTCATGTGAATTAAGCCTTCCTAAAGCTTTTGCACACTCAGTTCTAACTTTAGTACAAGTAATAATAAATTTTCTAATGTAGGAATTTGTTTATTACTCTTTATTTTACCAAGTTTTTCAACAATCCTGAATTTTTTATAACATGGATTTAATTTTTCTAATTCTTGAATTAAACTATCAGGAGATATTTTTAAATATTCAATTTTTTGATTTTCTTGCAATTTACAATCATCTTTACTAAAAATAGTTCTTAGACCAGGAACATAAGTTCTTTCTGTTCCGAATGGTATCTCATCTTTATTGGTACAGCCAACAGGTTGGCTATAGTTAAATTTATAAAAAATCATTAAACATAAAACTATGATGATATGTTTTTTAAAATACATTTCTATAATTATTTAAAAATTATACTTCAATCCTAACCTCAGGTAATATTTATATGGTAAAACCCTATTGATTAACCCCTTAGCTTTTTGATTATCAAGAGATACAAGGGGATTTTCAATTTTTCTTATGTAATATTCAACTTCGTAAACTCTAAAAGGAATGCTTATTGTCATGTAAAAGTCATTAAAAATCTGTTTTTGAAAATTGGGTATAACTTCAGTTGCAAAATTAAAAACATGTTGATTTTTGGGATAATACATTGATGATACTGGTTTTTCTGACATAAAATTATAGGTTATTTTTGGAGATAACCCAATAAAAAACCAATCAGTTATTCTTATGTTATATTGATATCGAAATGCACTTTCAATGAATAAAATATTTTGTCCATAACCCCAAAAAATAGTGTCGTTACCATGAATAGATTTAAACCTTCCCCCATAGTAATCAACGAAACCTATAGAAAAAGGCATCAATTCAAATTCATGTGAATTTCCATTGTCAAAATAACTTTCAT
>JBNGDT010000166.1:0-5845 GCA_049975305.1 Bacteroidales bacterium
ATATTTGTTTCAAAATACGGCATTGAAAAAAGTAGTTTTTAGAGATGCCCATAAATATGTTCATAAGTGATGGGGTTTGGATGGTGGGGAGTGGGTAAAACCTATGTAAAAAATAGGATATAAACCCAGTAGGGGGCGAAGTACACATATGATATCACTAAAAGTAGGAGGCTTGTTGTAAAAGATTAAATTGTTCATGAGCTACGACAGGATGAAATTTGTGCTTTTGTCCCTGCCTGTCTGGCTTTAGATTGTAACCACATCGGGGTTATTATGGATTATGCCACCTGGCAGGTACTGATTTAATGTCGAATCCACGTAGGTTGGATGTCAATAAATGTTATTTTTGTGAAAAATTAAAGACAGTCCCGATGAAACGCACAAAAATAAAAGACGCTTTATCAATGCCCGGCGATAACCGTAACATTTTAATCATGGGCTGGGTACGCAATAAAAGAGCCAGTAAAAACCTTGCATTTCTTGCCGTAAATGATGGATCTTGTCTTTATCATCTCCAGGTGGTGGTTGATTTTGATCATTTTGATCATCACATTCTTGATGATGTATACACCGGGGCTTCTGTTGCTGTCAAAGGTAGCCTGACTGCTTCACAGGGCAAGGGACAACATGTGGAACTGCAGGCAGAAGATTTTAGCTTACTCGGAAAAGCAGACCCCAACGAATATCCATTACAGCCCAAAAGACACAGCCTTGAATTTTTGCGTGAAATTGCTCATTTGCGTTTCCGCACCAATTTGTTTGGATCTGTTACTCGTGTCCGTCATGCCATGATATTTGCCGTGCACAAATTTTTTAATGACAAAGGGTTTTACAACATACATTCACCCATCATCACAGGTTCTGATGCCGAAGGTGCCGGTGAAATGTTCCAGGTTACAACACTGGATTTGAACAAGCCACCAAAAACAAAAGACGGCAAGATTGATTACTCCAAAGATTTTTTTGGCAAACAAACCAACCTCACGGTGAGTGGACAGCTTGAAGCTGAACTGGCAGCCCTTGCCATGAGTGAGGTATATACGTTTGGCCCGACTTTCAGGGCTGAAAATTCAAACACCGTCAGGCATCTCGCTGAATTCTGGATGATTGAACCCGAAATGGCTTTTTATGATATTCATGATAACATGGATCTGGCAGAAGAAATGTTAAAATACCTTGTGCGCTATGCACTGGATAACTGTATTGATGACCTGAAATTCCTCGATCAACGCAGAACAAATGAAGAAAAACAAAAACCACAGAATGAACGCTCAGAAATGAGCTTACTGGAAAGGTTGGAGTTTGTTGTTTCCAGTGATTTCAAACGAATCACTTATACTGAAGCCTATGATATTCTGCTGAATTCAAAACTCAACAAAAAGAAAAAATTCAATTATCCGGTTAAAACCTGGGGAACAGATTTACAATCTGAACACGAACGTTTCCTGGTAGAAAAACATTTCAAAACCCCTGTGATTATTACTGATTATCCCAAAGACATCAAAGCATTTTACATGAAAATGAACGATGACAACAAAACTGTACGTGCAATGGATGTGTTGTTTCCACAAATTGGCGAGATCATAGGAGGATCGCAACGTGAAGAAAATTACGACATGCTCACAAAACGCATGAAAGAAATGAATGTACCGGAAGATGAAATGTGGTGGTTCCTTGAAACCCGCAAATTCGGGACGGTCCCTCACAGCGGATTTGGACTGGGGTTTGAAAGACTAATGCTTTTTGTTACCGGCCTGAATAACATCCGTGACGTCATCCCTTTCCCCCGTACACCTAAAAATGCGGAGTTTTAAAAAGATTAGCTGATTTTAAAACAGGATTGATTGATTTTTAGTACGATGGCACGATAGCATGAGGGAACAATGGAGAGACGAAGTAATATTATTATTAGGGCGTGCCCCCTCCGTTCCTACGGGGTCGGGCTATCCGCTTGTACCTGCCTGCCAGCGATGGCTGGAGAATCGGCAGGCAGGCGCTTCATTCGCCTAACGGCGAATTGCAGGGTACTGCTTCTATCCCTCACGCGAGAGAGTGAGAGCACGAAGGAACAAAAGGGCGAGGAAAGAGAAAGATATGGGAAAATGAGAACACATATCGGTGTTAATCACTATGTACACGAATCCAGACCACTGGAAATCATGAAAAACCCTATACTACTCGTGCTATTTCGCTTTCATGCATTCATGACATCGTTCATATTTAGAATAGATCAAAAAAATAATTCACGCATTGATTGTAATAGAGTCAAAATATTTTGTATCTTGTCAATGAGATTATAAAATGAAGTTATGTTAAATCAGAGATTGCAACAGAAATTACAACAAAAGCTTTCTCCGCAACAAATTCAGATGATTAAGTTGCTGGAACTGAACGGATTACAGTTAGAGCAACGGGTAAAAAAAGAACTGGAAGAAAATCCGGCAATAGAGGAAGGACTTGAAAAAGATGAAGTTGAAATCCTTGAAGATACAGAACAGGAAAGCCATGCTGATGAAGAGTTTAGCCTGGATGATTACGTGGCTGACGATGATATACCCGATTATAAGTTAACTGCCCACAATTATAGCAAAGATGATGAAGCCAAAGACATCCCGGTTTCCGATGGTCAAAGCTTTCTTGATAACCTGCGTGCCCAGCTCTCATTAAAAGACATTGATGATGAAACATACATTCAGGCTAATTACCTGTTGGGAAGCCTGGATGAAAACGGGTACCTCCGACGTGATCTGGATTCAATCGTCGATGACCTGGCTTTCTCACAAAACATCATCATTGAAAAAGAAGAACTTGAAAAAGCCCTCGGGGTTGTTCAAAGCTTTGACCCTCCAGGCGTCGGCGCCAGAAGCCTGCAGGAATGCCTGTTGATCCAGCTCAGGCGGAAAGAAATTCAAACCCCGCTGACGGAACTGGCAATAAAAATAATTGAAACCCAATTCGAGGCATTTACAAAAAAGCATTATTCAAAAATTCTGGACAAGTTAAAAATTGATGAAGAAGAGCTCAAAGATGCAATTAATATTATCCGCAAGCTGAACCCCAAACCTGGAGCTTCAAGTTCAGGCAACAGTTCCTTTCAAACCATCGTCCCGGATTTCATTGTCAACATAAAAGATGGAGAGGTTGAAATCAGCCTGACTTCACGCAACGCTCCTGAATTGCATGTCAATCAAACATACGCTGATATGATCAAGGGCTATAAACAAAACAAAAAACGGACGAAAAAGGATAAAGAAGCCATGATGTTTGTCAAACAAAAACTGGACGCTGCCAAATGGTTTATTGATGCCATCAAGCAAAGGCAAAACACATTGCTGTTAACGATGGAGGCCATTGTAAAACACCAGTACCAGTTTTTCATTGAAGGCGATGAGTCTGCACTTAAGCCCATGATCCTTAAAGACATTGCAGACAGCACAGGCCTTGATATATCAACCATATCGAGGGTTGCCAACAGCAAGTTTGTGCAAACACCATACGGCAATTACCTGCTAAAATATTTCTTTTCCGAATCCATTGCCAAAGAAAACGGGGAAGAGGTTTCAACCCGCGAGGTGAAAAATATTTTGCTTGATCTGATTAAAAAAGAAGACAAACAAAAACCGCTTACCGATGAAAAACTGGCTGAATTACTTAAGCAAAAAGGATATAAAATTGCCAGGCGTACTATAGCTAAATACCGCGAAAAGCTCAATATTCCCGTAGGGCGACTGAGAAAAGAGCTCTGATTATGAAAAGGTTTTTACCCCGGTTTTTCAGCATTTTATTTCATCCCCTGCTTACTGTTTTTTATGCGGTTTTATTGATATTTTACAGCGGGTATTACCATTGGGTACTGGATCCCCAAATGTTTTATGCGCTTCTGAGCATTTTCTTTTTGTTGACATTTGTTTTACCACTGATTATAATACCCTTTCTTTATTATCAGCAGCTTATACCTGATCTACTACTAAAAAACAGCGAAAGCCGTTTCCCCGCATACCTTAGTGTTGCTATCCTTTATTTGGTCAGTTCCTTTCTGATTTACAAATTTTCTTTTCCGCTGCTTATAAAAAACATCATGATAATTAGCACAGCCATTGTTGTTATAATTACCATTACCAATAAAATTTATCACATCAGCACCCATGCTATTTCTGTTGGTGTGCTTACCGGCCTGGTACTTTTTATGGGTATAAAGTATAATATAGCATTTCATACAGAAATCATGATTTTATTCCTTGTCAGTGGTGTAGTTTCCAGCTCCAGGCTTGCCCTTGGCTACCATAAACCACATGAAGTATATACCGGATTTATTGGTGGATTTGTCATCATGTTAGCCGGGATGTTTCTTTTAACATAAAATAAACTCAGTTAATCCCGGATAATCCAATACCATTAATGATTCTGTATCTGGTTTAACGGGTTTTGCTGTTTTAAGATGCGACTCTTTCTCTATCTCAATTAATTGGTTAACTTTGTAAGCGGTAAATCAATAGTTTAGTACATTATGAACGTTTTATTATTAGGATCGGGTGGTCGCGAACATGCTTTGGCATATAAAATAAGCCAATCTCCATTGCTTAACAAATTATACATTTTGCCAGGCAATGCAGGCACTGAAAGACTGGGGAAAAACCTCAATTTGCAAAGTGATTTTGCTACCATTGCACGTAAATGCATTGATTTTCGTATTGATATGCTTGTAGTAGGGCCGGAAGCAATGCTCGTAAAAGGAATTAAGGATTATTTCCAACGGATAGTAAGCCTGAGACACATCAAAGTTGTCGGGCCGGATAAAGCTGCAGCACAATTAGAAGGCAGTAAAGCCTTTGCTAAAAAATTTATGAACACCTACCATATTCCCACAGCGGGATATTTTGTGGTAAACAAAATAAACAAGGACAGAGGTCTGCGTTTTCTGGAACAACAACAGCCTCCTTTTGTTTTAAAAGCAGATGGCCTTGCTGCCGGCAAAGGGGTAATTATTTGTGAAAACAAAGAACAAGCTGCAATCACCCTCGAAGAAATGCTCAGTGGCAAGTTTGGAAAAGCAGGAACAACCGTGTTGATTGAAGAATTTTTACAGGGCATTGAAATGTCTTTCTTTGTCCTCACCGACGGCCACTCCTACGCCATGCTTCCCACCGCAAAAGATTACAAACGTATCGGCGAAAAAGACACCGGCCTCAATACAGGCGGAATGGGAGCTATATCCCCTGTACCGTTTACCGACAATACCCTTATGGATAAGATAGAAAAACGTATTGTGGAACCTACTATTCAAGGTATCAAAGAAAACAACATGACATACGAAGGGTTCCTGTATTTTGGGCTGATGATTGTTCACAATGAACCTTATGTCATTGAATATAATGTCCGTATGGGAGATCCAGAGGCCGAAGTAGTAGTCCCCCGCATAAAATCCGACCTGCTGGAACACCTCAACGCTGCATGCACAAATTCCCTTGATAAAGAAACCATAGAAATTGATCAACGCACAGCAGCCACCGTGATACTGGCCTCAGGAGGATATCCTGAGAAATACGAAAAAGGGAAAATCATTACCGGCATCGATAAAGTAAAATCCACCATGGTTTTTCATGCAGGAATCAAAAAAGAAAAAAACAACATTGTCACCAACGGGGGACGTGTGATGGCATTGACGTCGTTTGGCAAAAACCTGAAAGAAGCCCTGAAACAATCTTATTCGGCAGCTCAAAAGATTGATTTTGATAAAAAATATTATAGGAAAGACATCGGTTTTGATCTTTGATAATCTATGAGAAACACACTGTGGTTAAGTAAAAATCATCTTGCTAACCTCATCCTGCTGATTGTCTTCAGT
>JBNGDT010000167.1:0-5716 GCA_049975305.1 Bacteroidales bacterium
GGAAAACATAAATATCACAAATTCAATGCCTTAACTTAATTCAAAACACATAATAAATTGTTTATAAACATATTATGTTTTCTGCGAAACTTCAGTTAGCATTATTAAAATAAATCAGAATGAGTGCCGTTATTTAAAAAAAGTAGGGTTACGTTTTTATCATCTTGATCCCATATCAAAAGCCAGTCTGGTTTAATATGGCATTCCCAAAGTCCTTCATATTTGCCTTTTAATTTATGAGGGTTGTATCTGGCTGGAAGTTTTCCTTTTTTCTGAAGAGTATCAATAGTTTTTTCAAACAATGAAATGTTATAACCTCTCTTTTTTCAGGCTTTTAATTCTTTTTTAAACCTATTTGTAAATTCAATTTTATACATCAATCATCAAGGCATTTTTTAACTAAATCTTTAGCATTCTTTGCTGTGTGAACTTCACCGTTTTTAGCTTCAAGTATAGATTCATCAAGCGCATTGCCTTTTTCGATTTTCACAATACCCTTTAATGATCTCAATAGGATTACAAGGTTTTTGCCTGTTTTTGTTCTTTCGTTGATATTTACTGTATATGTTGCCATTTTGCTTAACTTTTACTGCAAAAATAACGAAAAAATCAATACAATTATTTAGAGTCTGTCAATAGTGTCAATGTTTAGTGCATAATGTTCTAGATTAAGGCGTGTGAAAATTGATGCATTATACAGGTTTCCAACAGAATCTATTGTGCCGTTGATAACTTCCCTGTTTTTCTTCATAAAATACCGGAGATTTTCATGGAATATTGTTATTTTTGAACTTTAGAAAAAGAAAGATTTTACGATGGGAAAAGTTATTGCAGTTGCCAACCAAAAAGGTGGTGTGGGAAAAACAACAACAGCAATCAACCTGGCAGCGAGCCTGGCAGCACTGGAATATTCGGTTTTGCTTATTGACGCAGATCCCCAGGCTAACTCTACCAGTGGACTTGGGTTTGATGTCAAAAACATTCAGACAGGCTTGTATGAAATGCTAATCAAACAGGACGACAGTGAAAATATCATTCTCACCAGCAACCTTGAACACCTGGACATTATACCGAGCCACATAGACCTCGTGGGTGCTGAGATTGAAATGCTGGACCTTCCTAACAGGGAAAAAGTACTTCGACTGATGTTGGACAAGATAAAAGACAATTACAATTTTGTTTTGATTGATTGCTCACCATCGCTTGGCCTGATAACCGTTAACGCCCTCACAGCCGCTGATTCTGTTATCATACCTGTTCAGTGTGAATATTTTGCACTGGAAGGCTTGGGCAAGTTGCTAAATACCATACGAATTGTACAGTCTAACTTGAATGAGAGACTTGACATCGAAGGATTTTTACTTACTATGTTCGATTCAAGAAACAATTTATCCCATCAAATTGTCGATGAAGTCAGAAAACATTTTGAAGACATGGTATTTGAGACTATCATTGCCCGTAACATTAAACTGGGAGAAGCCCCTTCGTTCGGACAGTCAATCCTGAATTACGATGCCAGTTCCAAAGGAGCACAAAATTACCTTGCACTTGCCAGGGAGCTTATTCAAAAAAATGGCATGACAAAAATTTCCCATGAAGATAAAATAATGAAATAACCGTATGATGGCAAAACGAAATGCATTGGGAAAAGGCCTTGGAGCCCTAATAGAAATTGACAGTAACAACGGAAGAATTAAACGGGATGCTGTCAATGAGATTCCTGTTGAAAAAATCAAAACCAATCCTTTTCAACCCAGAAAACAGTTTGACAATGTCACCTTGACGGAAATGGCTGATTCAATCAAAGAATTGGGTATAATCCAACCCATTACAGTCAGTATAAAAGATGATTACTTTCAACTCATCTCCGGGGAAAGGCGACTCAGGGCTGCCCGTATAGCGGGATTAAAAACAATTCCTGCCTTTGTTCGTACCGCTGATGATCAGGGATTGCTTGAAATGGCACTTGTTGAGAACATCCAGCGTGAAAACCTCGATGCCATGGAAATTGCTATCTCATACGAAAGGCTGATGGGCGAATGCCAGCTCACGCAGGAAAAACTCAGCAAACGCGTTGGAAAAAACCGGTCAACCATTTCTAATTACATCCGTTTGCTAAAACTGCCACCGGAAGTACAACTCGGAATCAGAGAAAAAAAAATCACCATGGGCCATGCCAGGGCTCTCATCAACCTTAATGATGAAGAAACCCAGCTCATGGTTTACAAACAAATCCTCAAATACAATTTTTCCGTCCGTAAAGTTGAAGAATTTGTGCAGGATCTTACCAGTGATAAAAAACAAGACAAGCCAACTAGTAAAAAATCTTTAAAACCAGATAGCATCAACAATGACTGGGAAAAACTGGAAAAACACCTTGCCTCCCATTTCAATACAAATGTGAAATTCAACAGAAACAATAAAGGAAAAGGAAAAATCGTTATTCCGTTTGAAAACGATGAACAACTGGAACAAATCGTTGCCACACTTGACAAACTGGATAGATGATGACCGTAAGCAGATTTGTTACATATCTAATTATTTTATTGATATTTATGAACTGCAACATAGATGTGACGGCACAAAATACTGACAGCATTCAAAATCAAACATCACAAACCAAAACCAATAAACGTTCTTCTGCCAAAGCAAGCATTTATTCTGCTGTCGTGCCGGGAGCAGGACAGGTATATAACCGTAAATACTGGAAAGTGCCCATTGTGTATGCAGGCATGGGAACATTTACTTACCTCAGCCTGCAATATCAAAATGAATTTACCCGCTATAAATCAGCCCTGCTTAAACGTCAAAACGGCGAACAGGATGAATTTTACGGATTGCTTAGCGATGGAGCCATTGAAAACGAAATGGACAGGTGGCATCGCATGCGTGACCTGAATATCATCGGTGCAGCACTGATATATGTATTGCAAATTATTGATGCAAACGTGGATGCCTCACTGAGTGATTTTGATGTAAGTGATGATTTAAGCCTGATGGTAAAACCATTACATACCCCAACAAACAATTCTATGACGCTTTGTTTAAGTTATAAATTCTGATTATGAAAAACACCATATCACTTATATTGTTTTTAATTTGTTTCAGCATAGGCAGCAACGCTAAAAACGATACGTTAACCAATAAAAAATTGCCCGACAGCCTCAGGACAAAAAATGAATTTGCGTGGGTTAACCGGATTGATAGTTTGGTAAATACACACTTTGTATTTAGAAGAGACTCCATTCCTGTCGGGATAACCGATAAGGAAAACATCATTACCGACTTACCTGATTCTGTGTACAGGGAACGCATAAAAGCAATTTATTCTCCTGTTGAAATGTCATACAATGAGCAGGTGAAAAACAACATTGAGTATTACATCACAAAATCATACAACCAGATACCACGCCTGCTGGCTCTTTCACAATATTACTTTCCCATGTTTGAAGAAATTCTGGACCAACATGGATTGCCTTATGAACTGAAATACCTCGCCGTGGTAGAATCAGCATTGAATCCTCAGGCCGTATCCCGAGCCGGTGCTACCGGATTATGGCAATTCACGTATCGAACAGGGAAATTCATGGGTCTGGAAATCAACTCTTATGTGGATGAAAGACGTGATCCGATTGCGTCAACACATGCTGCCTGTCGTTACATAAAAGCGCTTGATACCATTTACAACGACTGGATGCTTGTTCTCGCGGCATACAATTGCGGCCCGGGCAATCTCAACCGTGCCATCCGGCGTGCAGGCGGAACCGGAAATTTCTGGGATATCTACCATTACCTGCCCAGTGAAACCAGAAATTATGTCCCTGCTTTCATTGCCGTGAGCTATTTATTCAACTATTATGAAGAACACAGATTCTATGCCGAAGATATTGATGTCCCACTCAATGTGGATACCATTAAACTTAATAAAGACCTGCATTTCTGTCAATTATCCGAATGCCTGAACATTGGCATTGACACGCTCAGGTATTTGAATCCTCAATACAAACGCGACTTTATTCCAGGGAACAATACATCACGTCATCTTATCTTACCAACAGATGTAATTCCACAATACATTGCCATGGAAGACACCATTCATCAATACAAAGACTCTGTTTACCTCAATCCGCAAAAAATTGCATACAAACCGGCATCCCGGTCAACAGCATACCAGCCTGTATCGGCTGCACAACCAAAAGGCACCAAAAAACTCACCTATACCATCAAACAGGGAGATGCTATAGGCCTTATTGCAGACTGGTATGATGTCAGCATCGGGGAACTGAAAGCATGGAATGGCCTTTATTCCAACAGGATACAGGCCGGCAAAAAGCTCGTTGTGTATGTTCCTGAAGGCAAATATGATTACTACAAGCCTGTGGATAACATGAGCCTGGCGAAAAAACAAAAACGCAACGGCCTTACTATGCCCAATCAGACAAGCAAACCTGTTACACTCGATCCTGATTATGTGTATTATACTGTACGTCCCGGCGACACTCCTTGGGATATCGCCAATCAATTTCAAGATATCTCGGTCAATGATATTCTCAGGTTGAATGACATCAGCGATGCCAGTAAATTACAAGTTGGTCAAAAATTAAAAATTCGTAAAAACAGTTAATGTCATGCCTATACATGCAGCCATCATGGCAGGCGGCCCTTCTTCAGAACGTGTGATAAGCCTGCAAACTGCCGAGAACATTGCAAATTCGCTTCCCCAAAAAAAATACAGTCCCTATATTATTGATGTCAATGGGCCGTTATGGATTTACAACCCGGGCAAACCCGATGAAACCCCTGTTGACAAAAATGATTTCAGCCTGATTTTAGACGGCAAAAAAATACAGTTTGATGTTGCTGTGATTGCCATTCACGGCAAACAAGGCGAAGATGGCACATTGCAAGGCTATTTTGAAACCATGTCCATTCCCTATTCTACATCCGGGGTGTTGTGCTCGGCACTCACATTTGACAAAATCAAGTGCAAAAAGTTTATCAGTAATTATGGCATTCCGATGGCGCCTGAAATGGTTTTCAAAAAAGGCGACAAAATAAAACCCTTGGATATTGTCAGCCGGCTCGGCCTTCCCTTGTTCATAAAACCAAACACAGCCGGTTCAAGCTTTGGCATCACCAAAGTTTATGATACAGATAAAATTACCGCAGCAATCAACCACGCCTTTACTGAAGATGATACAGTCATCATTGAAAGTTTTATTGACGGTGTGGAAGTAAGTTGCGGCCTGTTAAAAACTGCAAAACATAGCCGTGTATTTGAGCCCACTGAAATTGATACCAAACGGGATTTTTTCGATTACGATGCCAAATACACGCCCGGTCTGACGAATGAAATCACCCCTGCCAGGATACCACAATCCGAATCCTGTGCCGTTAAAAACATGGCTTCCCTGATTTACGACAAACTCAACTGCCGTGGTATTGTGCGCATTGATTTTATCATTAAAGACAGCATCCCCCATTTTCTTGAAGTCAATACCATTCCGGGCCTGAGCAAAAACAGCATTGTACCTAAACAAATCCGGCATGCCCGCCTCACTGAATCCCAGGTATTGGACGAAGCCATAGCGGATTGCATGAAACAGTGTTAAATTTATGACATCGAATGACAACATCCATGCATTTTCAACGTCAAATCCGTAAGTGGGGTCTGCTGCATGGGTGTAGGTTTTTAAACACCGTATGCGACAACGGT
>JBNGDT010000168.1:0-5653 GCA_049975305.1 Bacteroidales bacterium
GCATTATAGGGCGACCTCAGCACGGAGCCTTTTCTTCATCCATAAACCAGACCTTTTCTCCGGTATGGCTAAAGATCTTTTTCATTGCAGCTATTATTCCCGGAGTAAGGTGGGTCATGCATCCGGCAAAATATACTACATCGCATTTTGTTACAGCCTGATTTTCGAGATAAGTGTAGGATGAATTATATTGCCTTGTTGATTCTATGCGCTGGGTGTTTCGCAAATTGATGGTTTCAATACCAACGGGGCAATCATTCTCACATTTACCACACATCAGGCAGTTAAACAATTTTTCATCGCTCAGGTTTTTGTTACGAATGTTTTTAAGCAAATACACCGACTGCGAATCGTCTATCCCTGCCACAGATAGCTGGCATCTGTCAAGGCATATACCACAGCGGGAACATGAAAATACCTAAACATTTGTGCAGGTATCGGGCTTCTTTTTTATCCGAATGCCTGACTTGCGGAAGAAAATAAGTACTAATTTGGCAGGTATGTGCATATAGCGAGAATTGGGTCAAGCAACAAAAAAGAAACCCAATGCAAGTGAATAGGTTATCCACAAAGGCTCATGCTTCATTTCCTGATTTCCGATGTATGCGAATATCTTACCAACATTATCAGTTAAAAAACCGCCATTTCCGTATAAAGCTGCTCTGTTACTTTCAGCAAATAACCGTAAAGGGAAAATAAGCCAAAGCGAAGTTAATGCGATTCGGTCGCCTGATTTTAAGCGCGTGGTGCGCCTCAAACCAAACAATCTCTTTTTAAAACGTTTTATTATGGCAAGCGACAGTCCTGATAAAACAAACAGCAGAAGAAAATCCATTGCAAAGGCAAAAGCTTCCGACATAAAGAAATGCTCCCCACTTGTTTCATAATAACGGAAAAATACCGCTTTGTGCAGTGATACAGCAAAGGAATTTTCTGCTACCATTGTTTCAATATGGCCAACAACAATAAGCAGAAACCATCCAAAAGCAAGGCTCATGTGCATATATATCCCAAAATAGGATTTTTTCTGAATATTTTACGTGTAGTAGTGATTCCATAAATATTTCCTGTATTGATTGTAACAACCGTCTGCTGGTAATTAATTTCCATAGTCATAGCCGGTCAAATTTTGATAAACCGATTATCCATTTAACGAAGCGATATAATAATATTCCTGTCAGATAAGCTAGCCCAATAAGAAACGGAATGCTGATTATTGTATTCATTTGCTCAGGGATGTTTTATTATAAATTTGGTTTTCCGGTTTCAACTGAGAAATTCGTTCATTTTATAAAGAGTACCACATTACGTATATTTATATCGCGAGGACAAACCAGCGTGCATTTACCACAGAACATACATTTTTCAATTTCCCCTGAAAGCTCTTTTATGTTTCCCCTGCGGAGCCAAAGTCCAATTTTGCGGACATTGAAGTTGGTTAGATTCCCTGCACTGCAAGTAGCAGTTCACCCTCCGCATGAAATTACAGATAAGGAAAGAGTTTTCCCTTTCCAGCACATAGTTTAGAATGCGGTCATCGAATTGTTCAAATTCAATCTCTCTTGATTTTGTTTTCAGAAAGTCTAAACTATTATTCATTTTGCAATAGTGTTTAAGTAATTCATAACAGATACAGCTGCCGAACGGGCATTTTCTATAGTTTCGTTGACCGAAATAGGACAAATGCAGCTTCCTGCCATAAAAACGCCTTCGTGTATGGAGCTGTTCCGGGCTGTATGTATGTTTTTTGATTTGAAAAAACGGTTTTCGTCAAGTTCCATAGTGTTGCCCTTGTACAAATCTGCATTTAGCGTATGAGCCTCCATACCTACAAGCAATACTGCCATGTCAACATTCATGCGTAGTGGCCTTCCCTGCAAGGTGTCTTCGGCTTTAATCTGAAGGCTTTTGTTCTGTTTTTCTGAAATTTCGGATAAACGCCCTCTGATAAACTGTATTTTATGCTTTTTCTGTGCTGTAAGATACATGGATTCGTATGTAAAACCATATAAGCGTAAGTTCATATAAAAATTATACACCTCACATTCGGGCAGCATTTGGTTAATTTCTATGGCTTGTTTAATTCCGGTGATACAACAAACTTTTGAACAATAGGTATTACCAATTTTTGCATCTCTTGAACCTACACAATGAATTATTGCAATACGATTTGGGGATTTACCGGTAGCAGTGGTAAACTTTTTGCCCGATTTGTGAATCCGCTCAAAGTCAGCCGATGTTATCACATTATCGAAAAAATCATAACCGTACTCTTCTTTCAGCTTTGCATCAAACAGTTGGTAACCCGATGCCAGCAATACTGCGTCAGCATAAAACTTCAAACTTGCATTATCGGACAATTCAAATTGCCTTCCATCTTTTTTTATTGATGCTATCCGGGTGTTGTAAATTATATTTAATTCATTTGGTTTTTTTATTTGTATTGAATCAAGCACTATATCCGGGGATGTAAAATCAGGGAACAGCTCGCTCCAGTTATTAAGCATTCCGCCTGTTTTGTTCTGTTCTTCGAGTATAGTAACCTTATACCCCCGTCCGGTAAGGACAGATGCAGCTTCCATACCTGCAATTTCGCCTCCAATTATTGCAATATGCTTTTTATTAGTTGACATATCCTAAAATTATATATAGATAGATCCGGTAAATTCAGGTTCTCCTATTTTTTGACCTTTGCTTCCATGGTGCTTTTCAGTTTCATTATAAACAATTCCAATTTTATCGATCAAAGGTTCAACATCAATCTGGTGCATCTGCAAGCCAATATCCCACGGATTGTATCCCAGCACCAGCCCGGCTAGCTTTTCATATGATAATACCGGAATGCCGTTGTTATCTCCACTGTAGGTTTTTCCATTAATCTGTGCCAGGGTATACTGCCACCGGTCAAGGAACATATTGCAACCGAGGCAATTGGTTATTATAAAATCAGGCTGATATGGTTTCATACTCTCAAATTTCTTTTTTGAGTTAGTGATGGAATAGCTCCGGTTGTTTTTTATCAGGTAATGCCTGAACCCAAACCCACAACAATGGCGACGTTCAGGATAGTCAACAGATAGCCCTCCCCAGGCTTCTACTAAAGCTGATAAAACAGTGGTTCTTTCTGCCCCTCCAATTGCTTTATTCGGAAATATTTTTGCATAATGGCAACCAATGTGGTCAACAACTTTTAATGGCTGGCTTGTTTGTTTATTTATAAGCTTGTATTTTGCCAGTTTTGCAATGTCGTTTCTAAACTTGTAAATAATATCGCATGAATGAGCAATATTCTGTGGTATTTCAAATGTGCGCCCGGTTGCTTTTTTCAGAATTTTTCGAGCTTTGGCTTCTTCATCCGGGAATTCTTTCCATATTTCAGTCACGTCATTATATCCGCCGAATGAAGTGATGCAAGAAACGGCAGCATTTTTCAGCCCTTTACCCGTCATTAACGCAAACTATATTGTCACAACTGCCTGGAACGTATCTAAAGGAACAATATCGCTATGGTAACCTATTCCGGTGCAGGTGGTATGGTTTGCATCGTCAACAATATTTTTACCGAGTTTGTTTTCAAAATATCCAGAAAAATGTTTTCTGCACCGGGGAAAAAATTCTGTCTTATGCAACTCCTCAAATAGTAATAATCGTTGTCTGCAATTTCTTTGGTTGCTGTAATATTGTTTTCACTCATCTTCGTCATTGTTTAGCAAAAAGTCAATGTAGCGTTCCATGTCAGGATTTCCGTTTTTATCGGTTAAGCCTAATTCTTTAGCCATTTCCATGCTATATTTTTCGATGGTATTTAAAAGGTTGGTTCCGCCGCTTTCGTTAAAAATACTTTTAAGTTCACTCAGATTTTCATCTGCAATTTTTCGCATGGCTCGGGCACCTTCATTGTAAAGGTTTGCGCCTGTACGTTTATACACTTCATACATGTTATCATAAACCCATTTCCAGACGGGTCCTTGTTCAGGATGGTTTTCCGGAGTAATAGATCGGGGATGCACACAATAACCATACTGTAAAATATTTGAACCAATACTTTTTACAATCAGGTATTGCTGTCGTCCCAGACGGCTTTTTACAAAAGCACCTGTTTCCTGCGATAGTTTACGAAGAACATTTATTATCTGTCCGGGGCAATTATTTCTCGGACAACGGGGTTTGCACGACATACATTGCCCGCACATCCAGATAGTATCGCTTTCGAGTAGATTTTTTAAATTCTCTTCGTTACCAGATTGAACTGCTATGACAATATTACGTGGGGCATATTCAAAATATTCGGTTGCCGGACAAACAGAAGTACATATTCCACAGTTCATGCAGGCATGCAAGCCTTCCTGCAACCTTACATCCTGCTTTAATCTTTCAATAATTGAATTCATACAATAAAGGTTTTAGTTTGAAATGGGGAAAAACAGTAAAAAGACTTATTTAATATAAGTATAAATGCGTATTAAGCAATTGGCAGAACTTCCGTGCAAGGGGGAAGCCGGAAAGCCTGTGCTGCCGGATGCCGTGTTATTCTGCACGGTGGCAGGAGTGACCAGCGAAAACTCCCTGCCACCGTCATGCAGATACCGGCATCCGGGAGTGCAGCTTGAAGGCGAACACCGACCCCGCTGTTTATTTTATCCTCAAGGCGATTTGGCGCGAATGAAAATAAACAGCGGGGTTGCGCCCACATTACAGATAACCATAAATAAACCATTTGGTGTATTGTTTTTTTTTTAATTTTGTAGCTTAAAATCTGAATAAGTAGTCGCATGAAAAAACTGAACATTTTAGTTTTAGCCAAGCAAGTTCCCGACACCAGGAATGTTGGACAAGATGCCATGAAAGCTGACGGTACCGTTAACAGGGGAGCACTGCCTGCTATTTTCAATCCGGAAGATCTCCATGCCCTTGAACAGGCCTTAAGATTAAAGGACAATTACGGTGCAACGATTACTCTGTTAACGATGGGACCTTCCCGCGCTGCAGAAATCATAAGGGAAGCCTTGTACCGTGGTGCAGACAAAGGTATATTATTAACATCTCGTGCTTTTGCAGGATCCGATACGCTGGCAACTTCTTATGCCATTTCCATGGCTGCCAAAAAAGTAAATCCGGATGTAATCATTGCTGGCAGACAAGCCATTGATGGTGATACAGCACAGGTTGGCCCACAGGTGGCAGAAAAACTGGGATGGCCTCAGGTTACTTACGCAGAAAACATTGAACAGATAAAAGATAAATACATACGGATCAAACGCAGGCTGGAAAATGGTGTTGAACTGGTAAAAACTCCCTACCCTGTTGTTATCACAGTGACCAGTTCCGCTCCGGAGTGCCGGACACGCCATGCAAAGCTTACTATGAAATTTAAGCATGCCCGCACCGTTTCCGAGCTGCAATCCGAAGGCAGGGATTACGAAAACATACTGCAAAATAAACCATGTTTAAAAATTCAGGAATGGGATGAGGATTATATAGAAGCTGATAAAGATTTACTAGGCCTGAAAGGAAGTCCCACCAAAGTGAAAAAAATTGAAAATGTGGTGTTTACAACCAAAGAGACCAAAAAACTAAGTGATTCCTTCACGGAAATCAATGAGCTTATTAAAAAAATGATTGAAAACCACACCATTGGATAAAACAACGATAT
>JBNGDT010000169.1:0-5615 GCA_049975305.1 Bacteroidales bacterium
CCCCCGGACATACTGAAGGTTCTGTCTCAGTGGTGTTTGAAAACGGGAATGTATTTACCGGGGATATCTGTTTTAATCTGAAATTCACATCGCACGTTATCCCTCCGTTTATCAACGATAAAAAGGCACTGCTACATTCCTGGAATACGCTCAACGAAAAAGGCGCAAAATATTTTTATCCCGGCCATGGCAAACCTTTTGATTTTAATAAGTTTCTTAAATCGTTTAAACGCCTCAAGAAGATATCACAAAAATAAAACAAGGTAGCTATTTTTGTTCCCACGAGCACACAAAGGGTTGAATCAATTTGCTTATCATTTTTTCTTTGTGTTCTTAGTGTCTATGGGAACAGTGTTATTTTCTTTGTTTTGGTGCATATCTGATTTTTCTTCTGCAACCTCATGAAACAACCCGTTATTGAAGGCAACTCTTCTTTTTGTTTCCCATAAAGCCATGAAACAATAAGTATAGATCGCAATACCATTAAAATTTATTAAAAGCTGTATTTTTCGGCAGGGAAATTGTTACTTTTGTTTGGAAATCTTTAATTAAAACAAAAATGAAAACACATCGTATTATTATTCGCTTGTTGGTATTGTTAATTGCAACACCAATTTTTGCACAAAAAGAAATTACACTGGAAGACATTTGGTCAAAAGGACAATTTCGTCCGGGCATGGTTCAGGGTATCCGCAGCATGAATGACGGCAAAAACTTCACCAGGCTAAACATGACCCGCAACAGCATACTGATGGTAGATTATGAAACTGGTAAAAACGACAGTGTCATTTTTAAACTCAGCGATTTTGAAGATACATACGAAAACGATTGGATATTCGACTACACATTCAGCATCGACGAAAATCTCATCTTAATTGCCACCGGACATGAATCCATTTACAGGCATTCATACAAAGCCAAATTTCATATTTATAACAGGAAAAATAATTCCATTACGCCTGTGAGTAAAGAAAACAAAATCCAGGCAGCAGTATTTTCTCCCGAAGGCAATTATGTCAGTTATGTGTTTGATAACAACATGTACCTGTATGACATTAAAACCGGACAAACCACACAAATCACGTATGACGGCGAAAAAAACAAGATCCTCAATGGCATCCCTGACTGGGTATATGAAGAAGAATTCAGTTTTGCAAAAGCCTATACATGGTCGAAAAACAGCCAATACATTGCCTTTTTAAAAACAGATGAAAGCGCTGTCAAAGAATATAGCATGCCAATATATGGTGAACTCTACCCTCAACAATATAAATACAAATACCCTAAGGCTGGTGAAAAAAATTCTGAAGTCAGTGTACATATTTACGATATTCAATCAGGCGAAACTCAACAAATAAAGCTCAATACAGAAGGCGAATTTTACGTACCACGAATATATCAAACTGCCAGGCCATCTGTGTTTGCCATAGTCAGCATGAACAGGCTCCAAAACGAGTACAACATGCACAAGGTAAATGCTGCAACCGGTGAGGCAGACATCATCCTCTCGCTCCACGCTAAAAATTACATTGAGCTGCATGATGATGTTACATTTCTGCCGGATGGGGAATATTTTGTGATGACCCATTCAGAAAGTGGATTTCGGCATTTGTACCGTTATAACATGAACGGGGAATTACAAAATCAGATAACATCCGGGAATTGGGAAGTGACTGATTTTTATGGGTACGATCCCAATGAAGAGTTGTACTATTATCAATCAACAGAACCCTCGCCACTGCAACGCAATGTGTATGCCATCAACAAAGACGGGAAACAAAAGAAAAAACTGAATGAAAAACCCGGTACCACAACATTCAAATTCAGCAAGGGGTATAAATATTACATCGAAAAACATACTGACGCCAACACCCCTTTGACGGTGAGCCTGCACAGAAAAAACACGGAACTTGTCCGTATGCTTGAAGAAAACAAAGGACTGAAAGAAACCATGGAGGATTATAGTTTTCAAAACAAAGAATTTTTCACTCTCAAAGCTGCTGATGGTGAAACAGATCTGAACGCGTGGATGATTAAACCTCCGGATTTTAACAAAAGAAAATCCTACCCCGTGTTGATTTACACATACGGGGGACCAGGTTCTCAAACCGTTGCAGATGCATGGGATCACTACAACGCATGGTGGCAATTGCTGGCTCAAAAAGGGTATATCATTGTGTCTATAGATAACAGGGGAACGGGTTTCCGTGGCAGGGATTTTAAACAAATCACATACAAAGAACTGGGTAAATACGAAACTGAAGATCTGATTGCAAGTGCAAAACAACTGGCCGCACGGCAATACATTGACGGTGAACGCATCGGTATTTTTGGGTGGAGCTTTGGCGGATACCTGACCAATTTATGCCTGACCAAAGGTGCAGCTCATTTCAAGGCAGGAATAGCGGTGGCACCGGTAACCAACTGGCGATATTACGATACCATTTATACCGAACGTTACAACGGATTGCCCGATGATAATGCCAGTGGTTATGATGACAATTCTCCCATCAATCATGCTGGAAAACTTGAAGGCAAGCTTTTGCTTGTACACGGCACTGCAGATGATAACGTGCATTTTCAAAACAGCATGGATTACATAAACAAACTGGTAGCTGCTAACAAAGATTTTGAGATGATGGTTTATCCCAACAGGGACCACGGAATTTATGGTGGAAATGCCACATTGCATCTGTACACAAAGATGACGGATTTTTTGATAAAAAACTTATAAACACAATCATTATATGCGTTGTTGTAAAAAATGGTTAATATGGTTCAAAACAACCGTTATTAACTACAGGGGAAACGTCTGAAAAATATCATTGGATTCTCGATGTAATTTTCAGAGAAGATTATTGCAGGGTAAAAACCGGGAATGGTGCCGAGAATCTTAATACTATCCGTAAAATTGCGCTAAATACTATCAAAAGGGATAATACGGTGATTCTGACAATTTAGAAAAAGGATTTATAAAAGGATTTATAGAGGAAATATATGAATAATTTTTACACAAAAATATTTTCTATAATTTTAGTGGTATTTTTTAATAAATAATCATTTTGTACATTCCAGTCCTTCATGAATTACTTCGTTATGATCAAAAGCAAGTTTCGGTAAATCCTTCACTTTGTGCCACTTAACTTGTTCTGCATCATCACCGGCAGTGGGAACAACAGGTTTTTCAATTTGCATAAAAAACACGACAGATATATTTCTTCCCCTTGGGTCGCGTTGGGGTTTTCCAAATGCTTTTAATTGTTTGAACCCGGATAATGTTAAATCGGTTTCCTCTTTCAGCTCCCTTTCAACAGCATCGACCAAATCTTCATCCATGTCAATAAAGCCGCCGGGCAACGCCCATTTTCCTTGAAACGGAGGGTTCTTTCTGCGTATGAGCAATACTTTTCTTTCTTCACCATAACCTGCAAATATCAAAGCATCTACGGTAACCATAGGCCTGGGATATTTATATGTGTAACTCATAATCGTATTTTTTATACATTTTTATCTTTATATTCATCGTGATCAAAGCCTTCATTAAGTATAAAACGGCTTCCACCAATATCCGGCTGTAGCATAATGATATCAGCCAGCACAAAATTGATGAGTACATCTGTTATCACCTTTTTATTAAGCCCCGTATAGTGTAATAATTCATCCAGCGTTTGCCCGGACACGCTTTCGAGCGCATCCAGTATTTTTTTTTCAGCCTTGGAATAATGGATATAGGCTCCTTGATTCCGGCTTTTACGCTTCCATACTGTATGTAAAATTTCGTCAGCCACGAGGTTAGTATCAACATACCTTACATAAGCTTTGTAATTACCATCGGTATCCGGTGCAGTTATGGGTTCACTATATGTTTTTTTTTGAATGATGATTTCCAGTACTTGTTTTCCCCTGATGTTCCAGGTTTTGGCCTCAAATTTCACTTTTGGTTTGCAAAATATTTCAGCAGCCAATTCCATCATATAATATTCCTCATCAGACCTAATGCCGGCAATACGGCCATTGTCTTTAACACCGATTAACAACCTTCCTCCATCAGTGTTGGCAAAAGCAGATACAGTACGCGCAATCTTTTTGGCGTCAGTAACCTGATACTTAAAATCAAGTTGCTGATGTTCCCCTTCTTCTATGAGATTTTGAATATACTGTGACATCAGTTCAAATTTACAAAAAGCAGGTATGATATGCAAGTCATAAGTTTAATCATAACAAAAGGGCTGCTATGTAAGCAAGCAGCCCAATCATAAAAAGCATGACTGATAATCTATTCGAACTTTTTAAATCCTTTTTTGATGAGTTCAATACCTTCTCTTAATTGTTCTTCAGTAATGACAAGCGGAGGAGCAAACCGGATAATATGCTGATGGGTAGGTTTGGCCAATACACCTAAATCAGCCATTTCAACGGTTACATCCCAGGCTTCTTTTCCATTTTTTGGATTAACCACTACTGCATTGAGCAAGCCTTTACCCCTAACCAGTCCGATCATGTCAGATTGAATGCTTTTCATCTCATCACGGAATATTTTTCCAAGGTGTTCTGCTTTTTCAGCCAGTTTTTCTTCTTTAATAACCTCCAGTGCAGCCATAGCTAATTTAGCTCCCACAGGATTTCCTCCGAAAGTTGAGCCATGTTCACCCGGTTTAATCACCATCATGATCTCATCATCTGCAAGCACGGCAGAAACAGGATAAACGCCCCCTGAAATTGCTTTTCCAAGGATGAGAACATCGGGACGCACACCTTCATGGTCACAAGCCAACAATTTGCCGGTACGTGCAATGCCTGTTTGTACTTCATCAGCAATAAACAATACATTTTTGGCCTTACACATATCGTAAGCTTTTTTAATGTAACCGTCATCAGGAACATAAACACCTGCTTCACCCTGAATGGGCTCAACCAAAAAGCCGGCAACATTCGGATCCTGAAGCTCTCTCTCAAGGGCATTAAGATCATTATAAGGGATAATAACAAAGCCTGGTGTATAAGGCCCATAATTCTTTTTAGCAACCGGATCGGTACTCATTGAAATAATGGTAATAGTACGACCGTGAAAATTGTTTTCACATGCAATAATTTTTGCCTTATTTTCAGGGATGCCCTTCTTTTCATAAGCCCATTTCCTGGTCAGTTTCAATGCCGTTTCATCAGCCTCTGCACCTGTGTTCATAGGCAACACTTTATCATAGCCAAAATATTTGGTTACGTATTCTTCAAATTCACCCAACACGTTGTTATAAAATGCACGTGATGTTAATGTGAGTTTCTTTGCCTGTTCCACCATGGCATTCACAATTTTTGGATGGCAATGTCCTTGATTTACAGCAGAATAAGCTGATAAGAAATCAAAATAACGTTTACCATCAACGTCCCAGACAAAAGGCCCTTCACCTCTTTCAAGCACTACAGGTAGCGGATGGTAATTGTGTGCACCGAATTTATCCTCGCGTGCAATGTAATCCCGTGGTTTCATATTTTTGATATCCATAAGCCAATAAGTTTAATAAAATATAAGCATTAAAATAAATTTCTTAACAAAATTCAGAATTATTGTTGGTATATACAACCTAAATTATAATTTTTTTGATGTTGTATAACTT
>JBNGDT010000170.1:0-5602 GCA_049975305.1 Bacteroidales bacterium
GTTCAGCATTATGCAAATTAAGTTCATTACTTATGTTTTTTACCCTGTTTTCCACACGTTTCTTCAGTTCATCAATCTTTACATCCAGGTTTTTCAGTATGTCTAATGCTATGTTATTGCCTTCGCGAATGATACCAAGTAGCAGATGATCGGGACTAATGTATTCATTCCCCAGCCTGATGGCTTCTTCTCTGCTGTATGATATGGCATTCTGAACGCTTCTTGATAATTTTACATTCATTTTTATTCCTTATGATTATTAATTACACATTACATTATCAATCTTCAGGCCAAAGTTAACCAAGTTGATGGCAATATGCAAATATATTGTTAAAGTGTAATACCTGAATCCTCCCACCTGATTATTTTGATCTTTCAATTTAATTGTATCTGCTAACCTAGGTTATCTTTTTTGAAGTTCCCCTGTTTTTTACCTATGGGAAGGCTCATGATGAAGATTTGAATATTGATCAATAAACATCTGACATTTTCACATGAAATTTAGAATAAGCATCATGTGGTTATACCCGAAAAACACAGGATGAATTTTTTGTTAATTATTAACCTTATTTTGTTGAAAACAATGCAAAAAATCGGCTGTAAAATGGGAGAAAATACCTAATTTAGGGCTTTTAAATTATGGAGTGAAAATAAAAGAATATGGAAGAAGGAAAACATGCAGAAATACTGACTGTCAATGTTGAAGATCAAATGAAATCAGCATACATTGATTATTCAATGTCAGTCATTGTGTCAAGGGCTTTACCTGATGTGCGGGATGGATTAAAACCTGTACACAGAAGAATTTTATATGGGATGCATGAGCTTGGTCTCACTTATAATAAGTCACACAAAAAATCAGCCAGAATTGTGGGGGAAGTGCTTGGTAAGTACCATCCACATGGTGATTCATCGGTTTATATGGCTATGGTCAGGATGGCCCAGCCATGGAGCATGCGTTACACAATGGTTGACGGACAAGGAAACTTTGGCTCAATTGATGGTGACAGCCCGGCTGCCATGAGATATACAGAAGCCAGATTGGCGAAAATATCAAGTGAAGTACTCAAAGATCTGGACAAAAATACTGTTGACTTTCAGTACAATTTTGATGACTCCCTAAAGGAGCCTGTCGTGTTGCCAACCCTTGTTCCCAATTTGCTTGTCAATGGAGCATCCGGAATAGCGGTGGGTATGGCTACCAATATGCCACCTCATAATCTCAGTGAAGTTGTTGACGGATTGTGTGCCATGATTGATAACCCTGATATTGAAACGGAAGAACTGATTAAGCATATAAAAGCACCTGATTTTCCCACAGGAGGTATTATTTATGGCTATAGCGGTGTTAAAGAAGCGTATGAAACCGGCAGGGGCAGGGTTGTTATCAGGGCAAAAACTGAAATTGAAGTTGTTCACGATGGTAAAGAACGCATCATTGTTACCGAAATACCTTATATGGTTAACAAGGCAGAGCTAATCATCAGAATTGTCGACCTCATCAATGAAAAGAAAATTGAAGGCATCAGTAATGTCAATGATGAAAGTGACCGTAATGGAATGCGTATTGTGATTGACCTTAAAAAAGACGTTGTCAGCAATGTCGTTTTAAATAAATTGTACAGCTATACACAACTGCAAAACTCTTTCAGTATCAATAACATCGCGCTTGTGAAAGGACGTCCGCAGATGTTGACATTAAAAGACATCTTACGCCATTTCATTGAACATCGACATGATATACTGATTCGTAAGACCAAATATGAACTGGAACAAGCTGAAAAACGTGCTCATATTCTTGAAGGCCTGATCAAAGCACTGGATTATATCGATGAAGTAATAGCCATCATCAAAGGGTCAAAGACCGTAGAAGAAGCACGTGTAAACCTGATGAAGCGATTTGAATTGTCTGAAGAGCAGGCCAAAGCTATTGTAGAAATGAGGCTGAGAAGTTTGGTTGCCCTTGAAAGTGAAAAGCTGCGTGATGAACTTGATGGATTGAGAAATCGCATTGAATATTATAATGAAATACTGGCTACTGAAAGCCTCAGAATGCAAATCATCCGTGATGAGCTTATCGAGTTGAAAGCCAATTTTGGGGATGAAAGAAAAACGGAGATAATTTACGCATCAGAAGAACTCAATCCCGAAGATTTTTATGCCGATGATGAGATGGTAATTACGATTTCACACCGAGGCTATATAAAACGCACACCCCTGACAGAATTCCGCACACAGGGCAGGGGAGGTGTCGGATCAAGAGCCAGCAATACCCGCGACCATGATTTTATCGAATCGGTGTTCACCGCTACTATGCACACCACCTTGTTGTTTTTTACAAGCAGTGGTAAATGTTTCTGGCTCAAAGTGTACGAAATCCCGGAAGGAACAAAAGTATCCCAGGGACGTGCCATTCAAAACCTTATCAATATTGAGCCGGATGATGAAATAAAAGCATTTATCCGTGTGCTGAATCTCGATGATGATGAATACATTGATAACCGTTTTATTGTCATGGCGACAAAACGTGGTATAATCAAAAAATCCAGGTTACGTGAGTACAGCCGCCCGCGGCAAAATGGTATCAATGCCATTACCATCAGGGATAATGATTCCCTTTTAAACGCTCAGTTGATTGAAAACCTTGAAGGCGATGATATTGATAACATCATGATTGCAGCCAAAAAAGGCAAAGCAATACGCTTCCCTCACGACATTGTTCGTCCCATTGGCCGTACAGCAACCGGTGTGCGGGGGATCAGACTTGACGAAGATGATGAAGCCATCGGTATGGTTGTTGTCAATAAAGAAAAAGACGTACTCGTGGTTTCTGAAAAAGGATACGGTAAACGATCAAAACTGAATGATTACCGCATAACCAATCGTGGAGGCAAAGGCGTAAAAACCCTGAATATTACTAAAAAAACAGGCTCTTTGGTAGCCATAAACGCTGTGACAAATAATGACCACCTTATGATTATTACTCATCACGGTATCATGATACGCATGGCGATAGAAGAACTCAGAGTGATGGGACGCGCTACACAGGGAGTGAAGTTAATCAACCTGAGAGATGATGATGAAATTGCTGCTGTCACCAATGTCGAAAATGGCAATGAAGAGGATTAAGCAGACAATCCCGATGGGGTGGATGTAGAACCTGGCCACCACGCCAAAGACAAAAACCAGACCAGTGATGAGGGCGAAGAAGATGATCAATACAATGAGTCATAGAAATTTTGGCAAGAATTTTGATTTGTAACAAATAATATTGATTTTTGAAGAAACTAAACTTGTAATTATGATGAAAAGAATTGTAAGTATATCACTTTTAATTTTGAGTGTAAGTTTTGCGTTTGGTCAAAAACGTAATGTAACTTCATGCTGGAGTTACCTTAATGATGGTTTTTTAGGAGATGCCCTTGAAAGCATTGAAAAAGCCAGTAAAGACCCAAAAACTGCTGATTGGTACAAAACCTGGTGGTATTATGGACAAACCTACCAGGCTTTATCAACTACCGAAAAAGAAAAATATCAAAAACTGTGTGACAATTGTGCCGACAAAGCGTTTGAATCTTACATAAAATCCATTAAGCTCAATTTTGAAGATCCGGAAATTAAGCAACTTGACCTTGAATCCGAAGTAGGGGCAACCAAATTCATAAGAGCCGTGATTGGTAACCTTCGTGACAATGAACCGAAAGTGGAAGACCAACGCGCCATCATTGATATCATTCAAGTTCGATTTCCTGCTCTGGCCAATGGGTTTGTAAACAAGGGAATCAAATTGTTCCAGCAAAAAGAATACGCTCAGGCATTGGAACAATTTGAAAAATCACTGACCATATCATCGCTGGCTATGAAAGCAGATACAGCTGTTATTTATTATGCTTCTCTTGCCGCTATCAATGCTCAAAACTGGGAGAAAACAAAAGATTACTGTAAAACACTAAAACAGCTCGATTATGGAGATAAACCTGAAGAAAAAGCGTTGATTACACTGAATCTGGCCAAAGCCTATAAACATACAGGTGATATCGCGAAGTATATTACAACACTGGAAGCCGGAAGGGAAGAATTTCCCGAAAATTCCTATGATATTGTTATTGAATTGTTTAACCACTATATTGATAATAAAGATTATGAGGAAGCCCATAAATACATCTCGCTTGCCATTGAAGTAAATCCCGAAGAAGCCAGTTTTTATGTGGTCAGAGGTACTTTAAATGAGGAAATAAATAATATTGAGGAAGCCATCAGTGATTACAAAAAGGCCTTAGAGCTGAATCCTGAGAATTTTGATGCCAATTACAGCCTGGGTGCATATTATTACAATTATGCTGCTGATACGCTGACGTGGGCTAATGAGAATATTCCGCCAACCGAAGTACAGAAATATTCAGAAATACAGAAAAAAGCCAACGAATATTTCAAAAAGGCCAAACCATACCTTGAACAGGCCAGAACAATCAAAAATGACGATATAAATGTGCTGCGTACCTTGCGTACTATATATTATAAACTCGAAGAAATGGAGAAATACGAAGAAGTGGACAGTACACTAAAAGCGTTAACTGAATAAAATATCTGCACTATTGAAAAATTTCAATAGAAACTGCTCTATGAGTAAATGTTGAGTTTTCCGGTTTGGGAGGGTATGGATATTAATACTGTACCTCAAAATGACCGGTTGTGATGCTTATGGTTTGTCCACCACCGTCTTCAACATTAAAGAAAAAGGTTCCCTTTAAAATGTAGTTTTCTGTGTCGTGTTCGGATATTGTCGTAGAACCCGCTGTAGCCGGCATTTCTGTTAATGATTCCTGGTAATAGGCCATCGCTGGTCCATTTGTAGGATCAATGTTATGTACGCCTTGCTGAATGTTTTTCGGGAGTTTTAACATGATACTTTGGAACGATGTGTTACTGGAACCTTTGATCTCAATGTAATTTACTGAAGTATCAGTAGTAACAACGGTATTGGCATTAAAGAATTCTCCGTTTATATTGGCAGTCATCATATTTACAACTTGAGTTGTATCAATCGTGTTGATGTATTTGTAAGGTACTTTGGTAAATTCGCCATTGGTAATTACCTTTGATGCATTTGAATTTTGTTTATATGCCCTGAAATTGAACTTCCCGGAAATAGTCTTGTCCTCTTCATTGATGGATGATATCCGGACTTGTCCGGTGCCTGATTCGCTATTGCTTGTACTGTACACCTCAGCATAAGCACTGGTGTTTGGAATGATAATGCCTTCATGCATGTTGCTTGCATTCAGTGTGTAAACCCCTTTCTCTCCGCTGTAGATTGTAATTTGAATGGTTTGTCCATTAGCTGATTGCCCGTAAACCATGATTTGTTCGTTTGAAACCCTGGCATAAGGGTTCGGACAGCGCCATGTGCTGCCATCAAGAAGTGCGGTCATCAATGGACGGTTTATATTGACAGAATCGTCTTCACATGAAGTGAAAATACCCAATGTCAATAAAAACACGATAAGAATTATAAATGATCTCATTTTCATACTGTATAAAATTTTCAGTGCAAACTTACTATAATTAAGACTTAAATAAAAGTATTTAGGTTGCCTTTTGT
>JBNGDT010000171.1:0-5530 GCA_049975305.1 Bacteroidales bacterium
GCAGTATAATTGGCAGAACAGAATCCACAGCAAGGATACAGGTTACAAATGAAAACACAGGCAAAACTGTGGATGACGGACTGCTGATACAAATGCACAACAAAAATGCAAGCATATACAACCAGGAAAACGGCAGCCTGTCATTACAAAACAACGGGAGTTTATTGGTTAAACTGGAACAGAGCGACAACCTCAGCATTACCGGTGGCAACCTCGCCATGAACAAAAATCAGATACGTTTCAAAGGCAGCGGAGACCAAAACCACCGCATCAACTATACCAACGAGAACGGCTTAGACGGCCTGCACATACAGGGCAATAAGGGAGTGGAGATAGCCACTACTAATCAATATGGAACGGCAAGGACGGTGATGACGGTGAAGGATGTGAATGTGGGGATAGGCATCGGAAACCCGGAAAACAGGTTGCATGTAAAGAGAGGTTCCAATTTATATCCTCATGACGGCACTGCTGAAGCAGGAAATTATCCGCATAACTATTCAGAATATACAGCATACATTGAAAATGTTGGAGGCAGTGGTGCCGGATTGTTAATACAAGCCGGCTCAAATCAGGATTATGGATATCCCTTGTTTGTACAAAGCCACAATGAAGACGATATATTAGCGGTTAGCAGCAGGGGAAATGTGGGTATTGGTACAGCCTATCCGCAATATGAGTTGGATGTAGCAGGTACCGGACAATTTAAAAAGGTGGTTGTAGAAATAGCCAATACCGGGGATTATATTTTATCTCCTGATTTTAACCGGGATGATTTTAACATAAGGATGGAACGCATTTTCCAGGATGAACACTTACCATATTTGTTGCCAGGTGCAACTATGGAAAATGAAGGCATGCCAATATCGGAAACAATAAACGGACTGATTAAAAACGTTGAAGAGTTGTATCTTTATCTTGATGATGCTAAAAAAGAAATAAAGCAGCTTGCAGAAGAGATCACTGAGCTAAAAAAAGAAAATGAATCATTGAAATCTTATAAAAATCATTAATTATGAAACTTAAATTTTGTTTGTTACTACTGTTAACCGGTTTATTTATTTTAATAGGCAAACCGATGATGGCCCAAAGCAACAACACTGCTGGGCTTTACTTTGGAGGTGGTTTAAATAATATTTTTACTGACGCTAATTCCTTAGCGTATGAACATACAAATTATATGTTTGGTTTATCTTTTGGGGCAGTTTATTCATTGAATTTTAAAAACAATATAAACATTGATATTGGTTTAGGATACGATCAAAAAGGATATAAAGATACAGTATATGGAAAAACTGTCGATCAGAATTTAACCCCTGATTATGACAGTGATTATGGAATGATTGAGTGGAAAATTAATTACATTTCTTTACCTGTATTAATTGGGTATAATTTTGGTTGTAAGTTTTCAGTTACGCCTCAGATTGGTGTGTTTGCATCAAATTTAATAAACGGGAAAGTGAGGTATCCTGTATTTGAGAATGATAAATTGGTTGGATACGAGAATTCGTCAATAAATAAAAGTATTAGGCCTTATGACTTTGGTTATCTTGCATCATTAAAATTAAATTTTCATATATCTAATGCCTTAAATGTTTTTGCAAGATCATTTTACAGGGCATCTTTAGTTTCCTACACATCACATGATTATGATGTGTATATTGATAAGCGGCATTATGGAATGAATTTAATATTTGGTGTTTGTTTTACAATCAAAAATTAATTTATTATGTTAAATAATTATAAGATATATATTCTATTAATCATTTTTATTTTTATTAGAATTCCCTTGTTCCCACAATCATTTGATTTTAAGGAGAATATTCAACGTTACATACATGGTCCCTATTCAAAAAAGTGTCATAGAATTCCTGTATATCTAACTGATTATGAATATTGTAATAATAATGAATATATTCTATCTTTTGAGGATAATTTTGACGGGAGTACTTTGGATGAAACAAAATGGGAAATCAAAAATGGTGTAATTCGTGATTTTGAATTTAGTCTTGCCAAACAATGGTTTAAACCTGAAAATATTGAAGTGTCTGATGGCACCTTAAAGTTATGGGCACGCACAGAGATGGAAACACACACATATTGGGATCCAAATCAACCAAATAATAGTTCCACTTCATATTTTAAATTTGGAGGTGCTGAAATTTGGTCTAAGCAAAAGTTTTTACACGGAAAATATGAAATAAAATGCAGAATGCCTGAGGGTGATGGGCTTTGGCCGGCATTTTGGACCTATGGCGAAAGAAAAAGCGAATTAGATGTATTTGATAATATAGCAGGTGTTGAAGATATTCGTTGTGGTCCAGGTTATGATTTTGATAATGATGGTGGTGATGGAGAAGGTTGCAGGCGTGAATATGAGAATCCTCCAGACCTTACAGAATGGCATACATTTACCTTAATTTATGATTATGATAAAATTATTTGGAAGATTGATGGTAATGAA
Organism: Bacteroidales bacterium; assembly: GCA_049975305.1. Classification (GTDB taxonomy): domain Bacteria; phylum Bacteroidota; class Bacteroidia; order Bacteroidales; family ML635J-15; genus JAQIBY01. Next base: position 2,465 of record JBNGDT010000171.1, read on the forward strand.
TGTATTTAGGGAACTTTATTATACAATTACAAATTTAGGTCAAAATATCCCTTGCGGAATAATAGAATCGGGGGTATATCATCAACTTAAATCATTTCCAATGAATTATATGTCTGTAATTTTAACAATGACTGTCAGAAGTAAGGATTCTGAGCCTAATGTAATTGATTTTTCTCCAGCTTGTTTAGAGGTTGACTACATAAAAGTATGGGTAAAGGAAGAGGAAAATGATTGCTGTATCCCTTACAAATTATATGAAGACACAGATGAGTTACCTTCACAAACATTTGTTGATGATTATATAAAAGCCGGTAGAAATGTTGGTATTGATGATGTGAGTGTTGATGTTGTGGTAAAATCAGGGCAAAATGTCAAATTTACTGCCGGTAATAAAATTGAATTGTTACCTGGTTTTGTTGCAGAGGAAGGATCAACTTTTGTTGCAGAAATAAAAGATTGTAATAATGCTGATTTTGATGATAACATCACTATTGATATTGAAGATTTTCCTGATTCGTTTTCACCGGATAATGATGGAAACAATGATCACCTTATTGTAGAAGTTAATGGTGCGACACATTATGATATAATAGTTCGAGGCAAATGGGACATTAATACATACTATGAAGCTACTAATATTCCTGTTTATTCAAATCACATTGATGTATGGAGTGGAAATTGTAATTATACTGGGAACTGTTGGTTTTACCATAAATGCAATAGAAAAAGAAAAGTTCATCTTACATTTTATAGATGCAAAAATAAAATATATACATCAAAAACTGAGGAGGTAAATTGCGATTCAAAAAATACAAAGTCTGACACTGTTCAGTTAAATACAAAAAACAATCAATCAAAAGATTTATCGGAAGTTGTATTTGATATTTTTCCAAATCCCAATAAGGGCATTTTTAATGTAAGGAGAACAGGAAATTATTCAGGAGCGTATTCTTTAAGAATTAATAATGTCCTCGGTAAACTAATCTATCAAAAAAGTAATATTAATGACAATTCATTTGAAATAGATATTTCTAACAGGCCTCCCGGAATTTATTATTTGAATATCAGCGAAGGTGAAAATATACATCAAGAAAATATTATATTGCTTTAACTAAATATGTTATGTTTCAAAAATAGGTTACCATAAAAAATTAAACCATGCAAATAATTAAAAAATTATACCTTTTGATGCTATTAAATATTTTCCTTTTTGGGTTGAATGCTGTAAATGCACAATCCGAATTTCAGGTTTCATCAGGTGTTAACAATTCTAATTTTTTTAAACCCAATATCTTTAATGCCTCAGTGTGGGATAAATTTAATGGTAAAAATTCTTATCTTGTAGAATTGAGTTATTTAGAAACCATGAATAATGGTAATAAAAATGGCTTTATGCTTGAACATATTCATAGAAAAGTTCATTCTTCTGTTTTATATGACAATGGTAATACTGAGGAAATAAATTGGTCTATGTATTTTATAAATTTTCATTACGTGTATGAAAAACAACTTTTTTCAGTAAATAATTTTCGGATAAGCATTCCTATTGCACCTTATGTGGGGTATTGTGCCTGGTGCTGTGAAAAAGGTGCATGGAAATGGAGAAATATAATTCTGAATCCAATTTACGAATGTTATTCAAACAAAATATGGGAACTTAACCTCGGTATATCTACTGGTTTAAATTTCCAATATTATTTTAATGATCATTTTTCCATACTTTTGCATTCAGATATTGAAATAGATTTTGTTGCACCTGTTAGTACTGATGATTGGACAATAACCCGTATTTTTGTTGTGACAACTGGCATTGCATATAATTTATCAAACGGATTGAATGTTTTTCAAAAAAAAAGTAAAAAATGACACCATGTGATTTTCGCATATATTGGCTTCATTGATTAAAAATTTCATCATGCAAATAATACGCAAAATATTGTATTTATTTTTATGCCAGGTTTTTATTATCAACCTAAATGCCTTACATGCACAATCAGAAATTGGGCTTTCTGCAGGTATAAATAACACCAATTTTTTTGAAGTGAATATGTTTGGCAGTGATATGTCAGAAGATAATTTTATTGCGAAAAATTCGTATGTGATCAGACTACATTATTTAAAATCAAAGGATAACGGCAATAAACAAGGATTTATGCTTGAACAAATGCATAAAAAAGCGTATTCGGATGTATCATTTATGATTACACATACTAGTTTTGAATACCAGACAATAGATTGGTCATTGCAATATGTCAATCTTCATTATGTGTATGACAAACAGCTTTTTGCAAACGATAATTTTAGACTTGGTTTGCCGTTAAAACCTTATATTGGTGGTGTGATTTATATATGTATGAATGGAAAACAAGAACATGTTTCGAATACTTTATCATCCAGAGAGGAATTTAATGGGTGTAAATTTGCTGATAAATGGTATCCGAGCCTTGGAGTTTCAACAGGATTAAGCCTAAAATATATGCTTGATGACCGTTTTGGAATTACCCTCAATCCAATATTGGAACTTGACTTGATAACTCCCGTAAATAATTCAGAATGTACAATGACACGTAGTTTTCTTATTACTCTCGGGGTGATATACCGGTTTAAAACAAAAACAGAATAAATATTTTCAATTAAATGATCTTTACTGTCAATGGTATCGTTAAATGCAAAGAAGTGGAAATTGTGGACAATGTTCCATCAAGCGATTACGTTTTTAAAGATGACTATGAATTGATGCCCCTTGACAGCCTGGAAAGTTTTGTAAAAACCAACAAACACCTCCCCGGCATACCCACCGAAGCCGAAGTGTTGGAAAACGGCATTGATCTTGGTGAAATGCACAAAAAACTGTTAGAAAAGGTGGAGGAACTGAGTTTGTATATCATTGAGCAGGAGAAACGGATTAGGGCGCTTGAGGCTGAAAACAATGAGGATGAGTAAATAACAATTAAAATACAAGTTATGAAAAACGCAAAAACCACAAAATGTTTTTTAATCGTAATTATAATTTTTGGAAGCATTTATTGTGCTTACAGCCAGGATGATAATAATCCTAAAAGCAGT
>JBNGDT010000172.1:0-5443 GCA_049975305.1 Bacteroidales bacterium
CTTAAAAGAATCTTGATTTAACCAAAATGGAAAACATAAATATCACAAATTCAATTCCTTAACTTAATTCAAAATACATAATAAATTGTTTATAAACATATTATGTTTTCTGCGAAACTTCAGTTATTTAGCAATCGATATTTATCATTTAACTAATCCGTATCAGCAAAAGCAGCTCCTCACCGCAGGGGCGGAGAGTCGCAAAGATACGATAGCACGATTGCATGATACCACGATACCATTTTCACTAAATCCTTTATTTATTTTAATTTACACACCATGCTTTTATGTTTTCGCACTTTCTTATAAAAAAATCCATATCTACAGGCAACCTTTTTTGAATTAATTACGTTTATATAATTAAATGTTTAAGTTTTTAGCTATGGAAAAATGTATTGTAGTACCTTATGATTTCTCAGAACCCGCCAAAAATGCCTTAACCAAGGCATGCGAAATTGCAAAGCAAATCAAAAAACCAATTGTGCTTATTCACATTGTCAAACGTGATAATGAAATTGAAGCCAAACAAAAAGAGCTGGATAACGTTGCTGTTGAAATAAAGCAAAAAGACGAAGAAATCAAAATTAAATCAGTGGTAAAAAAAGGATCATTGTTTACCGAAATTTATAAAACGGCACAGGAATGCAATACTTATCTTGCTGTAATGGGTACACATGGCAAAAAAACCATTAAAAAAGCCATGAAAGTGGTAACCAAATTTATCAAAATTGCTTTTTTGCTCATTCAATACCCCGACGATCAACCTGTATTCAATAAAATACTGCTTCCCCTTGATACAGACCGCAAAGCAAGAGCCAACTTAAACTGGATTAAAAGCCTGAGTTACCATTTTAAACTGAAAGTATTTTTGTTGTATCCGGTTTATAAGAGTGATGCAAAAAATTCCCTCGTAAAACGCAACCTGAGTTTTGCCGAAAAAGTTCTTGACCATGAACTGATTGATTACGAAATCATCAGAGCCGATATCGACAACAATTACACCAATGAAATTTTCAATAAAGTCAGGGAATATAAAATTGACACCCTCATTCTGATGTCAACAAATTATAAACGCTACATCAAACAACTCAAAAAACAAGAAGGCCTTGAACAATATAAGAAAACACCCATTTTATGTGTTAATCCGAGAATTGATTTGGAAAAATTGGGCAGCTTTAACTAGTTGCGTTAATCCTCAATGAATCCTTAACAATTCTCTTACGCCTGAGCTCCCCCGAGTTCAGGCGTTTTAATATGAGTTCGCCGGCATTTTCAGTATCATCTATCAACATACTGGCATCAATGCATAATTTACCGTTTGCTTCTTCCATATGTTTTGATGGTTCATTGTCCAGCAGTTGTATGTGTGCTGAAGGAAGAAACACATGTACCATGGAGTTACGAAACTGATCATACAATCTGTCGGCTTTGTTTAACCTGGCGTATTTTTCCGGAAAAAGCTGATACAATGCATTCCTGAAGCGTTTTTTTGATTGTTGCTTTGCTTTCATTGGTTTGTCATCCAAAAAAGCCCCTAGTATTTCTATTGCCAGCGCCATCATAACAAAAGCCACATTTAAATGACCGTTTTTTAACACATCCCTGATTTCCTGTACAATGTGCTTGCGGATGTATTCCTCTTCTGTCATAGCAAATTTCTTAGAATTTGAATCGTACCTGCAATTTCACATCCGTTTTATGCTGGGCATCAATTTGACTTAATGAGCTGCTGACAACATCTCTGTTGTTATAATATGTCCGTGCAATCCTGAACCAGATGTCTATGTTGTCATGTGGTGAATATTTTGCCAGCAAATACACACGGTTGCCGTGATAATAATAGGCCGGGATGGAAAAAGCATACAACACATCATATTCATACGAATAAATCCGTGTATCATAAGAATCTGTACGGAAAAGCGCAAACCTGGTAACAAACCTCAAAGGCATTTTTTGCAGTTGCCAGATGACATCCTGTGACAGCAACCATCCATGCTCCATTGCTTCGGCATCATTGGCCTGAAAACCGGTATATTCCACCTGTGATTTTAAGCTCAGTTGATCACCGGGTTCAATTTTCAAACTGTATCTGGCTTTCAATTGTTTTTCAGGCAGCATCACCGATATATCTGTATCATTAATACTTAGGTTTTCTTCTTTTTCCTGGCCTTTCATGCGCACGTACATGCTCACAGCACGGCTCATTTCATAGTCAAGTTGTACAAGCCAGTCGTAACCATTGGATGGGCTCACCGTGTTGTATCTCATCCATGGAAATTTGAACATATCCATATAACAGCGAATTGTCCAGTCAGCAGCCGGTGTTATTTCTGCGCCAAGGTAAAACCCTTTTTCATTTCCAACAGTGGATTGTTCACCAAAAGCACTGGCGTAACCGGCATAATAACCTGGGGAAATGTTGCGGTACACGCCAGAAAAAGCCACTTGTGGAACAGCATTCACCACAAAGCCTCCCACCATTGCCGGTTCATACACATCGTTGGTGGCCACTTCGCCAAACAAAGCGTATTTACGGTACTGATACCTGAAATCAGTACCAAGGTTCATGAAACTGTTGCCTGAAAACCGGAACAATTCATACGGCTGATTCCCTGTTAGCAAATCTGCATTGTACTTGTAGTATGTATAAGTCATCCCCAGCCTGAGATTTTTATAGCTGTATTTTACATTCCCGCCGGCAATTTGTTCGTTTATGGCATTTTTGTTTGCTATTTCATTGGGTGTACGGTGATACCCGGAATTTTGGAATGATGTTACCGATTCAATGCTATTGGTGATGGTATCTTGCAAATAAATATTGGCATCAATGTGTTTGTTTGAATAAAAAGCTGATATATCAAATGCACCAAGTCTTATTGTGGTACCACCACCACGCATAAACTGGTTTTCGTTGTTGCTTGTGTAGCGATAAATGCCCCGTCCTTTGCGTATCACATTCATCACATAGGGGGTTTTGCCAAAACTCATTGATGACCATGCCACCAGGCCCTGACCAAACTGAACGGAATAATCACCAAAATTCAATGTTTTAATCACTCCCACATCCTGGATTTGAATGTGGCCGGAATAATAATCAAAACCATACGGATTGCTGCCTTTGAAAAACTCTTCTCCGGCATCTTTTTCAGCGGTTAGCCCGATGCTGAGTTTGTTTTTGTAATAATATTTATACCGGAGATTCAATTTATCCTGTGATCCCAGGTATCTTGATTTATCGGGGTTTTCTGCCAAAATGCTGTCGGGAATTTCCTGGTACCCTTTTTGTTCTTCCAATACCCGTTCATAACGCATGAAAAGATCATGCCTGCCATATTTAAACGCATTTTTCAGGGGAAATTCTTTTACCCCTGCCGGCCGGGTTTCAAAAGAAACAAATGGCATCATCAACCTGACAAGTTCTTTATCAAACCCATACAAAAACTGCAATTCGTAAGGTGAATGTATAGTGCCCACATTTTTGCGGTAGTTCAATAAATTGAATACATGGAAATCCGTCAGAAACACCAGTTCACTCAAATCTGCCTCACTTGCTTCATTGATGTTAACCGGATCTTGTGATAACTCAATCATGCGTACAACAAAAGACGAATAATCCAGTTCGGCATCACTGCGCTCAGCAAGAATTTCAATAATGCTTTCTATGTCTGAATTTTGTGGCAGATCAGAAAAATCCTGAGCATGGAGTTGTGATGAAAGCAAAAATATGCAAACAACACTTATCAACAGGTATGTAATGAGATTTTTAAAATGCATAACTTACTCCCAAATGTGGTGAACTGCCCAAAATATTATCATAAGAATAAGCCAGGTCAACATTCAGATTATTCCATTCCCATCCGGCACCAAAACTTACGCTAACAGGCTTGGCGTTAACGCCGGTACGTAAGTAAAAATTTTCCAGCAGGTGGTATTCAAGACCGGCTTTAAACATCGTATAGTTAGCCATTTCCATTTCGGCTTCAACACTGGCGAGCAAATCATCAGTAAACCAATACCCCACACCTATGCGCATGCCGACAGGCAGTTCTTTGTTTCTTTCTCCATTAAAGCCAATGTTTGCCGGATTATACACCTGCACACCAAACATAAAATTATCGGACGGCGTTGCCAGTAACCCGGCATCAAAACTCAGAATGTGGGCATTGCCGTAAAACTCAGGCTGGAATGTGTTCAGATAGTTAAGCTGAATCCCCATAGACAACCAATCAAAAAGTTTCATGGCATAAGCAAGGCCTACCCTGTTTTCGCTGTAAAGGGAATACCCGAAATGACTGACAGAAACAGCAACGGCATTGCCTTTTCCGGGCATGACAAAGGCCATGGATACCTGCGACATTTCATTGACGAAATACCTGTTTTCCCAGGCAAGCCCCAGTCCCATTTTATCCACACCGGTAAGTGCTCCGGCATTGTTAAAGCCGGCCCATACATCACGGTTAAACAGGCTGGCATCTCCCATCCCCGCTGACCTGGTTCCTGTTTGCCATTTGTCATGTTCGGCCATGGCTATGGTGCCGCACCATAAATATATCAACAATAAAACAAGCTGTTTTTTCATTTGACCCTGTATTCAAAGTTAAGTTCAGACAAATTTTCATTGGCTTTCACAATCTTTTGTTTTAGCCCTGATTTATATGTCTTTATTTTTTTCTTGTATTCATCATTATCTGTAGCAAGCATTTGCAATGCCAGGATGGCAGCATTCAGGGCTCCGTTGACAGCCACGGTGGCCACCGGAATACCGGGTGGCATTTGAACTATGGAAAGCAGCGCATCCATCCCATCAAACTTACCTTGTATGGGAACACCTATTACCGGCAGTGTTGTCATGGCTGCGATAACACCTGGTAAATGTGCAGCCATACCCGCTCCTGCAATGATAACTTTTATACCACGGGATTCAGCTTCCCTGGCAAATTTTTCCACTTCATCCGGGGTGCGGTGTGCCGATAAGGCATTGATCTCAAAAGGAATTTGCTGTTCATTTAGAAAATTGGCAGCTTTCCCCATCACTTCCCAGTCTGATGTACTTCCCATGATAATGCTTACTAATGGCTTCATCATCTTTTTGTTTTATGTTATATTAAAATCATTTAAAAGCTTGCCATTGACAAAAGTAAAATTTTCGTTGAATTATACAGAATCTTAGTACAATTATTTTTTTTGTAAAATAACCAGTACTCGCCCCTGTTAAACAAACAGGGGAACTTCAAAAAAGATAATAAGCTTGCAAATACTATCATACATTAAGTTCAAAATCTAAAGCTCAAAGTTCAAAAACTTGTCCGGCGTAACGAAGTAAAGACGGATAAATCCCAAATTTTGTGCAAAAATTTTGTTGCTAATGGATTGCTTATATCTATCGAAACCAGAATATAGCAATCTAACCGACATGGAGTAATAAAATAGTTGATAATATTAT
>JBNGDT010000173.1:0-5426 GCA_049975305.1 Bacteroidales bacterium
TTTAAATATTTCAATTTCTTTGTCGATAATTTTGTTGCTGCTTTTTCCTTTTTCGGATATGAGCTTCAGGGACGTTCGCTTAACATTATTCTCCCGGTCGGCATCAGTTTTTACACCTTTCAGACACTGAGTTACACCATCGATGTGTATCGCCGTAAGATGCAGCCCACAAGGCGATTTATTGCTTTTGCTGCATTTGTGAGTTTTTTCCCACAGCTTGTAGCAGGCCCTATTGAACGGGCTACCAATTTGCTCCCACAATTTTTCAGGAAAAGGCATTTCGATTATGAAAAAGCGGTGTCGGGGATGCGGCAGATTTTGTGGGGGCTATTCAAAAAAATTGTGATTGCTGACAATTGCGCCCAGTTTGCCGATCATATTTTTGCGCATTCAGATGTAATGAACGGGAGTACTTTATTTTTGGGGGTGTTGTTTTTTACCTTCCAGATATACGGGGATTTTTCCGGATATTCCGATATTGCCATAGGTACAGCACGCCTGTTTGGGTTTAACCTGATGCGCAATTTTGCGTTTCCGTACTTTTCACGCGACATCGCAGAATTCTGGCGTCGCTGGCATATCTCCCTTTCCACCTGGTTCAGGGATTATGTGTATATCCCTCTCGGAGGGAGTAAAGGTGGTAAATGGATGCAAATCAGAAACACATTCATTATTTTTATTGTCAGCGGCTTCTGGCACGGCGCAAATTGGACGTTTATCATCTGGGGAGCCCTGAATGCGTTGTTTTTCTTACCGCTATTGCTAGCCAAGAAGAACCGCAAACACATGGAAATTGTGGCACGAGGTAAAACACTGCCAAGCCTGGGGGAATTTTCAGGCATGCTGGTTACGTTTTTGCTGACGGTTTTTGCCTGGGTGTTTTTTAGGGCAGAAAACCTTCCTCATGCCATTCAGTACCTTGGCGGAATTTTTACAAACGGGACATTTGCCACCCCTAGTTTCTCTGGTATGGGAAAAGCATTGCCAATTGCAATTTTACTGGTGATTTTCCTGATTGTAGAATGGCGGGGCAGGCAAGGAGATTTCGCAATATCTGCAGTTGGGACAAAATACACCCGGCCGGTAAGATGGGTATTGTATGCAGGGGTTGTTTTTCTGATAGGCATGTACATGCAAACCCAAGGGACCCCATTTATATATTTTCAGTTTTAACAAACATTGCTTATGCAAAAATTTTTAACACGGTTTTTTCTGTTTCTCTTAGTAAGCTTTTTGGTTTACTGTGTGTTGTTGTTTTTCTGGGGCCATCTGCTGCCGCAGCGGTATAAACCCAACCTGAATTATCGCATCGGCTCATATGGTAACATGTACACAAGAATGCAGGAGGTAAAGAATGTGCATCAGCCTGATATTCTAATCCTTGGGTCATCACATGCATACCGTGGTTTTGATGTAAGAATATTTGAACAGGCGGGTTATGAAACCTTCAACATGGGTTCGTCATCACAGACACCTGTGCAAACCCGGTTGCTAATAAAGCGCTATTTGAATGATATAAATCCCGGGTTTGTGATTTTTGAAGTATCTCCGGAGGTATTGGCTTCTGATGGGGTTGAATCTGCAGTGGATGTCATTGCCAACGATAAAAATGATTTCAGGTCTGTACTAATGGTTTTAAAAATCAACAATATAAAAGTGTATAATACCTTGTTGTATGCCTTTATGAATGATCTTTTTAATGTCAATAAGAATTTTGAGGAACCACTTGTAAAGCCAAAATGGAAGGACACATATATCCCTGGTGGATACGTGGAAAAAAAGATGATGTACTATACACCGAAAACATTCCCTGAAACAACATTTGAATTCAGGGAAATGCAAATAAAGGCCTTTGAAAATATTGTTTCTGATCTCAAAAAAAATGGTTATGATTTTATTCTTGTTTTCACACCTGTTACAAGTGATTTATACGAAAGCTTTACCAACGTGGAAAGTTTTGACAGTATAATGCAGGCACATGGTGATTATTATAACTTTAATGAAATCATGCAACTCAATGATACACTGCATTTTTATGATAGTAAACATTTGAATCAGGCAGGTGTCAGGAAATTCAATAACCGCTTATTTGATTTGATTATGTAATGAATATTATAAAAGGCGCTGGTTTTTAACCTCTTTTGCGGTATGATACCAACCACAACCCGAGATAACACAATCCTCCATTCATTAGCAACAGCTCGTACGCAAAAGCATATCCCCAGAGTGCTTGTGTTAACTGATTGATAAAATAACTCAGAATGGGCGCCAGGATTGCAATGGGAACAACAAACTTCATTCTGAGTTGCCGTTTTGTGAGAATTCCAAAGGCAAACATCCCGAAAAGAGGCCCGTATGTATAGCTGGCAACGGTAAATATGGAATCCACCACTGATCTGTCTTTTACCATATCAAATATAAGGATAACAATTATCAGTATCACTGACATACCAACATGAACCTGTTTTCTGATATTTTTCAGTTTTCTTTCCGGCAATTTATCAGCCTGCAGGATATCCACGGTGAATGACGTGGTCAGTGCTGTGAGGGCAGAATCAGCCGATGAATAGGCCGAGGCTATAAGGCCAAGGATGAACAGTGCCAGAACAACGTTTCCCAAATGTGTTTTTGCCAGCAATGGATAAAGGGTATCACCATCGGTGGGGAGAGGAATGCCTTTGCTTTGTGAGAAAATCACCAAAAGTACGCCAAGTCCAAGGAAAAGTAAATTAAACGGGATAAAAGCAAACCCGTAACTGATCATGTTGGTTTTTGCGTCTTTCAGGTTCCGGCAAGACAGGTTTTTCTGCATCATGTCCTGATCAAGGCCTGTCATGACAATGGTAATTAGCATGCCGGATAAAAACTGTTTTACAAAATGCTGCCGGCTCTGCCAGTCATCAAAAACAAACATGCGGGAATATTCACTTTCTTTGATGGCGTCAATCAATCCTATGGCCGATAAATCCATTTGTTTGCTGATGATAATGATGGTAGCAATCAATGCTGTAAGCATCAGTGCGGTTTGCATCATGTCTGTCCAGATGATGGTTTTTATTCCACCGCGGTGGGTATATAGCCAGATAAAAACAATGGTAACAATGACGGTTATCCAAAACGGGACATTCCACGCATCAAAAACAACCAGTTGCAATACCGAAGCCACGATATACAGGCGAAATGAAGCCCCAATGATACGGCTTACCAGAAAAAATGAAGCCCCTGTTTTGTAGGCTGACAAACCGAAGCGTTTATCCAGGTATCCGTAAATGGAGGTGAGGTTCATTTTGTAATACAATGGTAACAGGACAAAAGCAATAGTAAGGTAACCCAGGAAATACCCAAACACCATTTGCATATAGGTGAAATCTGTATCCAGCACCCAGCCCGGAACAGAAATAAAACTTACGCCGGAAAGAGATGCCCCCAGCATCCCAAATGCCACAACAAACCAGGGTGATTTACGGTTGCCAAGAAAAAAATCTGCATTGTTTGCACCCCGGGAAGTCAGTTGCGATACCAACATCAGGATGAGAAAATACCCCAGTATCAATCCGAGTACAGCCAATGGTGTCATGTGCCGAAGATAAAGATATTTTCAATGACATAAAAGGGCGTAAGAATGAAATTATATTTGCAAATAATCCAAGTGAGGATGTGTTTCTCTTACTGCTTTTGAAACAATCTTCTGAATGTCCCGACCGTGATGATGTATTGACCTGCTGGTAACTTGCAAATTTCAAGCTTGTTAAATTCTCCAGAGATGTTTTTTTGAAGCCATGTTTTACCCAGCATATCAACAATGGACACAGGCACGATTTGGTTTCCGGGGATATGTATATTGAGCTTGTTGTTTGCAGGATTAGGCCAGATGGCGGGAGCGTTTTTGTTCTCTGTTTCAAACCTTACGAGGTCGTACAGGTTCACTTCCCGGTGTATGCGCACAGGTTCATCATAATTGCCGTTTACTATAGCCTCAAGAAACAATATGTAGTTTCCTTCTGATAAGCCATTGGTATTCCATTCAGTAATAACAGCATCCTGGATTTCTCCCGGTAAACCTTCGGCAATTAAAGTCAGGCTGTCGGGATTATCTGCCAGGGTATAAAAGATCCTGTATTCAGTTACAGAATAGGGGCATGCCTGTCCTGCAAGGCTGCGGGTTGTACCACGGATATCCACCATGTCGTTGATGGATTGATTGTTCAAGCTATCCAGGTACAACTCAACCAGAAAAGAGGTGTCCCGCACTGAAAAATCCTGATTGTGTGTTGTGTTGCCCATAACTACAATGGTGTGCTCTGCAAAAACATGCTCATCCCAGGGATAATAGATTTCAGATTCCATAAATACACCGGATGATTGTCTTTCCATCACAATTTGGCATTCCACTTTTGATGAAAAGCAATTCATGGTTGAATTTTCTGTTCCCAGATACCCGCCGCTGCCATCACAAATGCCTCCTGTAACATTTATAGTGGAAGATTGCATGGCCAGTGCTTCTCCAAACAAGCATCCGTTTATGTTAAGTACGGATGTATCCATTGTGTATAGATTCCAGGTACGTATTTGGGAGTTTATCAGATGCAGACTTCTGTCGTCAATATTGATGTGGTCATCTGTATAAAACTGTTCATTCATAAGGCTGCTCACAGTGTGTTCTTCGCCATCATCAAAAATAAACCCACAGGTTCTCATGTCTGAATTTATGATGGTGACATCACTGCCTGCCATGGGAAACATCCCCCAATTGACATTGTAACAAGAATCAATCTCCACTGAATAGGGTATTTCCTCAAGGCCTGCAACTGTGTTATTGAAATGCATGGAATCTACCCATACCGAAGCAGGGAAGCTGTAGCTTGCCGTTGCATTGTGGGGAAAATGGAACCACAAAATGAGATTAGTGCAGTGGTCAAAACTTGCTGTGCATGAATCCTCAAAAATAAATTCCCAGGCATTGTAAACATGGCTGAGGTTTAATTCAGCATGGCCTCTCATGCCTATGGTAACTGTTTGTGCAAAGGTGTCACGCTCCATGTTAAGGCTTGCATGGTTATCCAGGGCCCCGTTCAGCAACCCATTTCCAAAATCAAAATGACTGTTCGTAAATGACAGCGTTGTGGTATCAAGTGCAATAAGGGCGTATTGATACCTGTAATCCATGGGAAAGTTAATAAAGCAGGAATCCATGTCGCTCATTGCATGTCCAAAGGCGTAAAAATTTCCTTTCAGGGTGAAATCTGCATTATTTGCCTGAATGCTGCTGTTATCAATAATAACCAGGTTTCCGTTAAGTGTCATGGAAGCGCTGTCCTCAAGGATAAGACTGCCTTCGTTGATGATGGCCATATCACCAGCGAACACGGTATCTGTAGTTATTGTCAGTGTTTCGTCCGGGGGGGTATCACCAATGATGTGTACAA
>JBNGDT010000174.1:0-5363 GCA_049975305.1 Bacteroidales bacterium
TTTGTTTGAACGGCAAAGATAAATAATTTAGGTGAAAGATTGAGTATTCATTTTGTGTTTTCTGCAAATGCAGCAAATACACCACCTGAGGCGCTTTTTATTCTTAGTTCATCATTATTGCTCCATGCTGCATATGGTTTTGATGTGTCATTTTCTGTCTGATATGAAAAACCAGAAACCACAGGGCATGTTTTAGTACAAAGTCCGCATTGGGTGCAATTTTCTAGTTTTACTTCGGGGTAAAATGACCATCAGTTCGCATTTTTACATCCAGTGCGTTAAAATTGCAGGCATCAATGCATGCCAGACAACCGGTGCATGTTTTCGTGCTTGCCAGTAATGGTATTTTCTTATTTCCCACCTTTGTTGCGTTTTTTGTTGAGTTTGCATTTTATGTATTGCCAAAGGTTCATATCCATTTTGTTTTTCAGCTCATGGTTTATCCAGATTGCCTGCCCTATCAATAAAGCAACGCCTAAGGCAATGCTGTATGTATTGGGCAACAAATTTGACAATAAAAATGCTGCTGCAATGAATAAGTAAGATATTAAAATGACTTTCTTTAATAGCTTGGAAAACCTAAAGTTAAAAATATAACGGCTGGCTATGAGTATCATTGTAAAATATCCACTATATGCTACAAAGTAATTTATTCCGAGCCCATCAAAACCAACTAACTTAATGAATAAAATCAACAATAAATATTCTCCCACCCAGAACACAGATTGTACTATGATGTAGATTAATGATTTTCCCCTTGCCATAATGCCATACGAAAATGGAAAAGCAAGCACCCGAAGGCTCACACCGAGCACCTGCCAGCGAATAATATTGGTGCCAACAATGAATTCGGACGAGTATAACAAGTGCAAAACGATTGGTGAGAATACAAGTATTCCTACAACACCAATGCTAGCTACCAGCATGCCAAGTTCCATCTGTTCATTAACAAGCTTATTCAACTTGGTATTGCTCCTAGTTACTTTCATCAGCCGAGGCATCAAATCAACTCCCATGTCTGTTAAGATGGTGCCAACATATATGTTTGAAATGGTCCAGCTTGCCTGATAAATACCAACTGTTTCAATATCAAAATAACGCGTAATGTATACTCTGGATAGTAAAGTCATTATTGTGGCAACTGCACCTGCTACACTAAATGAAATGCCAATTTCTAAAAGTTGTCCTAATTCTTTTTTTTGCTTCTTTTATTGTTGGTACGAGCGTTTTTACTTGCATTTTTCTTACAAACCACCCCATTGTTACCGCAGCAATTAATGGAATTGATAATACGTACCATGCAATGCCTCTTAAGTCAAAAAAATACACTGCAAGTATAGCAACAACAGAACCCCCAATTGCACCAATAATTTGGCTGATTGCAAGTTCTTTGATGTACCTGAATCCATTTAAAATGGCTCTTTGTCCCATGGATATTCCGTGAAACAAAATTGCGAAGAAAACGATTCTGACTCCGATTGTATATTTTTCGGTTTCAAAAATGTATTCACTTATCTGTTTGGCAAAAATAAAAGAGATGATGGTGAATAAGATGCTCACAAAGAGTATTGCATATTGTAAAATAAATACTGTTTTTGCAACGGTTTCTTTCTGTTCTGCATTTTTTGCAATTTGCCTAACCCCACTTTGATCCAGCCCCAACATGGAAATTTTGGTTGCCATATCCGTGAAGTTCTTATACAGTCCGCAGATACCAACACCGTGTGTCCCTACAAGAATTGCAAGCACCTTATTTCTTATTAAGCCAAATACAATCTGAAAAACTTGTACGGCACCAATTAGTCCGGTTGTTTTTACAATTGTTTTGTATGATTTTTTGTTATCCATTTTTGGATTATAATGAATACTTATATAGTTGTGTTGTGATGTATTGTGTTGCTTTATTTATTGCTTCGTTTCGATTTATTATTGTCCACAGATTGGCTGTCTTGCGATAGCTGATGGTGTTTGTCCACACCTGCCTGCCCTGCCCGTCTGGCAGGCAGGCAGCAGGCAGGGATTTGCACAGATTATGGCTGTCAGCGACAGGGGTTTGGAACACAGATGACGCGGGTTGGGCGGATTTACGCGGATATGGGCTGTCTGCGACAGATTTTCAGTGCCACTTTTTATTGGCACAGATTTCACTGATTACACAGATGAGCTGTCTTGCGACAGGGGTTGGTTTTTGCACGTAGCTGAAATGCGATAAATCGCATTCCTGCCGTGTATAATCGTTCCATCCACAGTTCCTCCGTCACTTCTGAAACCTGGTTATAATGTATGATTCCGTTTGTTTCCAAATGTCAGTAATCAATTGGTAATGTTTGCTTAACAAATTTAATCCCTGAACTACCTCATCCGTAACAAAAGGATACTCGTGGGTTACAATGTTTCTGGTTTCTCGCAGCAGCATCCATTCATCGGCATCCGGAATGATATTTAATTCTTCGAGTTTTACCAGTTGGTCAATGAATGGTAATCCTTTGACATTTTCGCCCAGATTTTCAAGAATTGCAGGGAACAATTTACCACCCATGCTGTCCTGCATTTTTGAAAAACGAAAAATTAACTGGTCAACGAAACTCAATTCTTCAGGTTTTAACCGGATGTATTTTTCTCTGTCAAGCGGGAAGTGCGTTTTAATTTTTTTCCAGGCGAAGCTCATCCGTTCACTATGTATGGTACAAAGCAATACGGCTTCGTTTAATTTGTCTCTTTTTTCGTTGGTCATAACTCTACTTTTTGCTGGTTAACAGAACGATAGAAATTTTTTTTTCGCCTGGTATTAGCATTGTCAAAAACCACATCGATTTTGCGGTCGCCAATGTTTGCTTTCAATTCTGCCATAAAACGAATTTTTGCTTCCATCGTTAGTCTGGCTTCATTGGAACTGGTTATAAACAGATCAATATCACCACCTTTTTTATTATCATCGGTTCTGGAACCAAACAAATACACGGTTGTTTCCTTACCGAAATGTTTTTTGGCAAGTTTATTTATACTATCTATCTGGAACTGTTTTAAACGCATGAATTAAAGGTAAATAATTATGTTGATTAAAAACAATGTCAGGCCAAATATATCAATGATTTTACAAATTTCAAATATAAAGTGCTATTAATTGATATGTACAAAATTGGGGTGTCTTGCGACAGGTTGATGGAACGCTGATTTATCCCGTTGGATTTCTTTTTATCCAACTGGGCTGACGCTGGTTGGGCGGATTTACGCGAATATGGGCTGTCTGCGACAGCTGTTTTTTGTCCACAGATTTGCACGCATTTACACAGATGTTGATGGTGAGATGGAGTGAGGGAAAAATCCCTCTCCTTCTCTCTGCCAATCAATCACTCAGTCTCTCAATCACCATCCAGTATCCGTAAAATTGATAATATCTTATTTATTTCTTAAAATACTCCTTATACCACGCCACAAACCTTTCGATGCCTTTTTCAACGGGGGTGTCAGGTTTGTAACCGAGGTTTACCATGAGGTCTGTGACATCGGCGTTGGTGCAGGGTACATCACCGGGTTGCATGGGCATGAGTTCTTTTGTTGCGGTTTTGCCGAGGTGTTTTTCTATGGCGGCAATGTATTCCATCAACTGCACAGGGGATGAATTTCCGATGTTGTACACTTTATAGGGCGCAGAGTTGCTGCAGGAAGCATCGGGATTTTCGGCCTGTGAAATTTCCGGCGGCGAATCTAAAACCCTGACAATACCTTCCACAATGTCATCCACATAGGTAAAATCACGCACCATGTTGCCATGGTTAAATATTTTAATGGGCTTATCTTCCATGATGGCTTTGATAAACAGGAACAGTGCCATGTCGGGACGTCCCCATGGGCCATACACGGTAAAAAAGCGGAGCCCGGTGGTGGGAAGGCCAAACAAATGGCTGTATGCATGCGCCATGAGCTCATCACTTTTTTTGGTGGCAGCATAGAGGCTAATGGGGTGATCCACGTTGTCGGCTGTGCTGAGCGGCATTTTGGTATTGTTGCCATACACGCTGGATGAACTGGCATAGGCCAGGTGTTTGATGTTGTGGTGGCGGCAGGCTTCCAGGATGTTAACAAACCCAACAATATTGCTGTTGATGTAAGCGTATGGGTTTTTTAGACTATAGCGTACACCGGCCTGTGCTGCCAGGTTGCACACCTTGTCAAATTTTTCGTTTTCGAACAAGCGGTTGAGCTGCTCACGGTCTTCAAGCTTCATACGCACAAAGCTGTATTTGGGATATGTTGTGCTTTGTACTTTGGTATGCCATTTTTCTGCTGCACGGGTAATTCCCGTTTCGGCAAGCCGGTCATATTTCAGGTTCACATCGTAATAATCGTTGATGCTGTCAATGCCTACGACGGTATCGCCACGTTCAATCAGCCTTTTGGCAAGATGAAAGCCGATGAATCCGGCGGTTCCTGTGATTAGTATCTTCATGTTGTTTTGTTTATTTAGTTTGTGGAGATGGAGAGACGGAGTGACGGAGAGAGGGAGAGAATGAGAGAGTGACTTTTGGAAACAGTTTTGTCATTCTGAAAATTTCCATTCCAGCATCAAACGAAAGTTGATAAACCTTAAGGTCATGGTGTCTTCTGATTTGTGTCATAATTAGTTATTTTATGGTTACTATTTTTATAATCTCAAGCTTACCATTTCACCGTCTCTCTATCTCTACATCACTCTGTCTCTCCAT
Source organism: Bacteroidales bacterium (assembly GCA_049975305.1). Classification (GTDB taxonomy): domain Bacteria; phylum Bacteroidota; class Bacteroidia; order Bacteroidales; family ML635J-15; genus JAQIBY01. The sequence continues at coordinate 4,707 of JBNGDT010000174.1, forward strand.
CTCAAAAAAACACAGCTTCGCCACTGCAATTTACATGCTAAAGTGCTTGCAACCAGAAAATCAGGAATTTACAGCGGTGTGTCTATGACACTTGCAATTCCTTTTTCGGAGCGATTTTTTCCACCTGAGAGGCCGGCAGGTTTACCGAAAAAGCCGTATTTAGATGGCTTAACTGCACAAGCAGCCGGTATCGCCCTTTTATTTCTGTCATATGGCTACTAAGGCCCTTAAAATTACCTCGTTTTATCCGGACATAATCGCCGGTTTTATATTGATCTGCTTTGCATGAACGGATGTTGTTGCCGCTCCATTCGCGGGCTATGATTTTTAGGTTTTTTATCTCATCGTCGTGAACAATGCCCGGATTGTCGAATTCTTTCAAAACACCTGTTACCAGTGGTATTTTGTAAATACTTCTTAATTCACATACATTGGTTTTAATGAATACCAACCCATTCAGAAAAGGCAACTCCACTTTCTTTTTGCGATCGCTCCACTGTCTTACTGTTGAATACAAAGGCAAAAAGGCTTCAATACCCTGATTTACAAGGAAAGCATATAGTTTTTTTTCACACCTTTGCCTGGTGTAAACTACCACCCAGTGTTTTTTCAAGTGTTTTTTTTTCATTGTGTTATTGGAACAATCATCCATGATCA
>JBNGDT010000175.1:0-5345 GCA_049975305.1 Bacteroidales bacterium
AATTCCCACCCGAAATCTTATCTTACGAAAACAATATCCTTTCCGGCACATCAGCGCCCAATGACACCATAGAAATCTTCGGCAGCACCGGCGAGCAAAACGCCAATGAATACCTCACCAGCACTACCACCGGCCCGGACAGCACCTGGAGCGTGGAAGTAACAACCACTTACCCCTATTTCATTGCCACAGCCACCGATATGGAGAACAATACCTCGGAGATGAGTGGGGTGGTGGAGAATCCCATAGTTGAAAATGGTAAATCATGTGAAAAAGCGATTACATTAGAAATTGATACAGTTTCACCTGTATCGGAAATGTTCACAACATCAGATTCTGTTATGTGGTTTAAATTTATAGCAATTGATAGTACTTGTGTTATAAACATAAAGAGTGTTAATGATACAACAGATTTTAATGTCACTGATTTTTTTCTTTATGAAAATAATTGTGATAATCTTTTTGAAATTGGACATTCTACTTATGCAGATAGTTTAAGTATTTATTATTCTGATTTAAAATCTGATAGTACCTATTTTATAAAAGTTGAATTTGCTGAAACAGTATCTAATTCATTTATAATTAAATTAATAAATATATCTACTAAACAGCGCCAATGTCCGCCAGTTTGTCCGAATATTATACAAAATGGGAATTTCCAGATTTTTGACATAATTGATAATGATTTTAATAATTTTGATGTGGGTGTCAATGTTTGTGGTTGGGAAGTATTAACAGGCAGTCCAGATTTATATGGGTTATCAGGAGATAGTTATGTGCAATTGTGGGCAGGTGAGCCAGAGGAAGATTTTCTAAATTTTACTGAAGGTATTTATAACAATAATATAAGATTATGTAAAAATGAAAAATACATACTTAAACTTAAATGCAAAAAAGAAACAAATGAAAATATTAAGTTAAATGTTGTTTTTACACATATAAACAATTTCACCCCTGATACTTCAACTATAGGAGGAGGTGGAGGTTCTTATCCTGAATTTGTTCAACAAAATGAATTAGAAGTATTTACTTTTGAAAATTTTCCAATTGATTATTATGAAAATATAGAAATATCTTTTGAACAAAATGAGAATTTTGATTATGATTGTATATTAATTTATCCTACAAATTATGATGATGAAAATTTTAATCCAGTTAATTATATATATATTAATGATGTATATTTAGAAAAAACAGAAGCTTATGCTGGTAATGATTTAACAATTTGTCAAGGCGAAAGTGTTAATTTAAGTGCACTTGGGTGTGAAGAAAATTCATATAGTTGGTCTCCTGTTGAAGGAATTGTTAATCCTTATTCTGCTACAATCATTGCGAGTCCTGGAAATACTACCAATTATATAGTTACTGTAACTGACAATTGGGGTTGTACAGCAACAGATGATGTCACTGTAACTGTAAATAAACCAGATGTTGTCGTAGGAGGAAATACAGGTGCCTGTATTGGGGAGAATATTGAACTTTTAGAAGTAGGTGGTGATGCAATTTCATGGTCTTGGTCAGGACCAAATGGTTTTACATCTTCATCATCCAATCCTGTCATAAATTCAGCTACACCTGGAAATGCTGGAACTTATTATGTTACTGTAACAGATGAGGATGGATGCACTGGTTCAGAAAGTCTAAATGTAAGTATATCTCCAAATCCTACAGCTATTGCATCAAGCAATTCCCCTGTTTGTGTAGGCGATGATCTATATTTAGAAGAAACAGGTGGAGAAGGATTCATATATCAATGGTCAGGACCAAACAATTTTGATACTGGTCCTTCTATTGAACAAAATACCACAATACCTAATGTAACACAAGCATCAACAGGAATATATACAGTGACTGTCACAGATGTAAATGGCTGTACTGGATCAGATGATGTTTATGTTAATATAAAGTCTATCCCCACCGCCTCCTTCGCAATCACAACCTGCCCCGTTATTAATACACCGCTGCCGATAATCAATACTTCTGATGATGCAAACAGTTATGCATGGTATGTAAACAATGAATATAGAGATGTTGCCCCTGATCCCGACCCGGACATCATACTTAACGAACCCGGTTACCATTGCATCAAACTTGTTGCCACGAATGAATGCGGCTCGGATACATATTCAACCGTGATTTATGTTAACAATGATGCTTGTGCATGCCATACAAGTTTTGGCGGATGGGTGGATTATGATTATATTGATGGTTATACCATAGAAACAGGAACCAATGTAACATGGGCATCTGTAGAAACCATTTATGCTGAAGGCAACATCTACATTGAAAACGGCGCCAGCCTGACCATTGGTGAAAACCAAAGGGTGGAATTTGCCCCCAACGGAAGGCTCATTGTAAAAGCTGGCGGAGAACTTTACCTTGAAGATAACGTGGTTTTAACCGGGATAAATGTCTTGCCACAAGGCAAAGTTGTTACTCCATGCTCTCAGATGTGGCAGGGCATAGAAGTCTGGGGCGATAATGAACATCCACAAGATGTACCATCACAGGGCATAATTAAAATTCTGAATGCTTCGGCAAAAATAGAACATGCCCATATCGGGATATTATCAGGTGCACGCAACATGGACCATATTTGTGACCCCATATCCAATCCCAATCCCTTTGATGAAGATAAAGGAAGTGGCATTGTTTTTATCTTAGGTGAAGAAACTGAATTTAACAATAACGGTATAGGCATAAAATTTCTGTCTCGTGAATCCTTATACACACCAGATATTTTCTGGAACTGGGATTATATAAGAGGTTGTAATTTTACCGGAGGTGGATTGAGGGATTATCATTATTCCATCACACATCCAAATCCATACCCTAACGCCCAAAACCCATGGGCTGGCTATGCCAATGAGTATATGAGAACCGATGTGGGTATATACATTGATGGCATGGTTACGTTGGTAAACAATTGTAATTTTGATAATATGCAACACGGCATCCTCAGCTTTGACTCAAAATACAATGTGCTGAACTCGGATTTTTCAAACGTCAAATACGGCATAAAAATAGACAATACCAACCTCAGCATGGACGGCCACGAAATTGCAGGTTGCGAATTCCAAAATATCCCCGGTGTACTAAACCAGGAAGGCTATGCCATGCACATTACCGCCTCTACCCATGATGATATTCATGATAACACAATTGGAATTGGATTATTATATTTGTATAAAAACTATACGGGTATTTTACTTGATAACGCTTCAAGCTTTAAAATAACCGAAAATGAGTTTTACAAATTTCAAACCGGCATCAAAGTCATCAACTCCGGTGACGGCGGTGGGGACATCAGGGCTGCCACGTCTGATATGAAACCAGAAAACTTGTGGTGGCAAGGAAACATATTCACCAATTGCCTGTATGGTATTATAACCAGCCAGAAAAACCATAAATTGCGATTGCGTTGCAATAAGCATGATAACAATGCTGATTATATATACAATAATCTTGATATAACTGAATATGTCAATTGGGATAACAAAGGGTGGCTTGCAGACCAGGGGCGACCCACACCGCAATTTACATTTTTTGGCATCGATAAATCACAATACCCGGCAGGCAATGAGTTTTTTCCTAAAAACAATCCTGACAGAAAACGTATAAAATCAAATCATGGCTCAATACTTATTGATGATGACCCCTACCTAGTTTACCAATTACTTTTTGGAAACTATACGTATTTTCGTCACAGTTCCCCTGATGAAGTCATTCCAAATGTTGATAACAGTGTTGTGCCCATTATCCTCAACATTGAAAACGCTGTGGAAAAGGATGATAATTACATATCCTGTCCTCTGCCACACTTTGAGCCTATAGAATTACCAGATGCTGAAATTGATCCATCACCATACACAATGAAGCTGGATAGCTTGCAACATGCAGAAGACAGCCTTGATGTGCTTTATTCGGAAGCCAAACTCATGCTTGACAATGGCATGACTTATCCAATCTTAGATGATATTTATGGCAATACCCCTGCCGGGAAACTGCGCAAAACCTTACTGAACAATTCCCCATTGTCTGATACCGTGCTGTACGCTTTGATGGATGAGTATCCCTTGCCGCACGGGAGCTTTAAACAGGTGATGGAAGAAAACCTGCCGGTTTCTTACGATTTGCAACCTGTATTTTACCAGCGCATGGAGAACATTCCACAAGGCATTGCCCAACAATTGAAAAAATTGCAGGCATACAACCCGTGGGGAAGCAGCCCTGCGCATTACAAGCAGCAAATTGACCGTATAAGCATGGAAAGGCAGTTGTACCTGAACGATTTGATCATCCACCTGTGTGATACGGTGAATCAAAGAAGGGATTTAGCCATTGCATTGCTTGAAGCAGAAAACACGGTACACAGCAAACAATTGCTTATCGGCACATACATGCAGGATGGTGATTATGCCCTGGCCGCTGCTAAGTTATCCGAAATACAGGACACACTCAATCAATGGAAAACCCTGACAACTATGTTATTGGATTTATACCAGGCAAACCAAAGCCTGTATGATTTGGACAGTGCTCAAATCAGTTACGTCCGTGACCTGGCTTATCAATGCCCTGCTACACTGGCATCTGCCCAGGCCAAATCCATCCTGATGTATTTGTACAGGGAATACGTGCCTGAATGCCCGGATGATATGGGCATGAAATCCATGCATCAAAACAACGGCAACACCAATTTGACAAGGGGGTGCTGTGACAACAGCTCCGGGTTATACCTCGGGGACAATTACCCCGATCCGGCGGATGCATTCACCGAAATACCCTACCTGTTGCCTGATGGTGTAAGCGGCATCATAAAGGTACACGATCCCAACGGCAAACTCGTAGAAACGGTATCTGTTGACAGCAAAAATCAACACATCAGGCTTGATACGGAAACCTGGAAACCGGGCATGTATCTCTATTCATTGGATGTGAAAGGCAAAGCTCCGTTAACACGTAAAATGATGATAAAATAACCCTAAATACGATAGCACGATGGGGCGAACATGGAACATAGCTTGTCCGGCGGTAAGTTTATCCGGCGGAGCGCTAGCAAAGACGGAGAGTGGAGACGGAAAACCCGAAACACAGAACCCGAAACATGGAACTCGAAGGTACGATAGCACGATAGCACGATGGCACAAAGCTACGAAGGGACGAAACACAAAACACAGCTTGTCCGGCGGAGCTAAGCAGAGACGGAGAACACAAAAACCCGAAACAAATTAAACACAACATTATGAAACCAAAACACATATTAACATTTGCTTTATTTTTCCTCTTTAGCTTACATCCCATTTTTTCACAAACCTGGAGCGTGAATTTTGGCGACAGCCTGTGGA
>JBNGDT010000176.1:0-5258 GCA_049975305.1 Bacteroidales bacterium
CCAGTGAAAGGGGTCAAAATCAAAAAAGTCAAGCATGCCACAGGGGGCATTGTTGTGTTCTGCAACAACGAAGCGGATTTGCCCATGCAGAAAGATGTCTTCATTGGCATGATCAATGTACCGGCGCAGCACATGTTTTGAGAAGGGGAGCTGCGTGTTGCTGACAGGCCAGACATCCGGATCGTTTTCGCATTGATACAAAAAATCAATATCCTCAGGTTCAAGCGCTCTCAGTTTCAGATTCTCTGATATAGCAGGAAAATTAAGTAACATCTATTATTTATTTATAGAACTAAAATCTAACTTTAATAAATTTTAAATATAGTCAAATGAAAAATGATAAAGTGAAAAAGGAAAAAAAACTTTGATATTTTTCATTTAACATTCAACATTTATCATTTAATTATAAATTTAATCTGTGAACGGTTACCATAATTTTTTTATTTTCATTGTCCCATCCTTTTTAATGATCGGAATATGATAATAAGATCCTGCTGTACCTGGTAATCCCTTGCGTAATTCAGATTGAGCCTGGCTTTTTCAGCGTTTTCCAAATTGTTTTTACGGTATGGCGAAGCGGTGGTCAGAATGCCTTTCTTAATGACCGGTATGCGATAGTCGTCTTGTTGTTCGGTATAGGCATACCCCACCCAGCTTTTTATTCCGAATAAGACAATAAAGGCATTGCGAATGATGCCCCAAAAGCTTTTTGTGATGATCATAAATACCGGCAGCAATGCAATGACCATAAGGCTTACCGCCATATCCACGATGCGTTTTTTGCGTTTGTTTTCAGGCGTGCTGATGGTATTGAGTTGCAAGGTGTACAGATCTCCTGCCGTGTTGATGCTGTTGCTCCCGATAACGGATATGCCATCGGGCGAAGCAATTTTAAAGGCAGCTTTTGTTCCCGACAGGGAAAGCATGGTTGAAATGATGTCCTGTGAGCTGATGTCGCGGGCACAAAAGATGATTTCATCCACTTTATGTATGTTGATGATTTCATCAAGTTGATTGATGTCGCCAAGGAAAAATTCAGTTGTGTAATCTTCATCCGGACTTACGTTGCCCATAATCTTATGGTTGATGTTGGATTTATTCAGCAAATTTTCCACACGCTCAATTTCATGTTCCCTGCCCACAATCACAACGCGTTTCCGGCGGCGTGAATAGATATGAAAACCCGGTATGTTAAGCGCTGTTCCTGCGATCCTGGCAACCGGAACGGTAATGAGTGTCCATACCGAGCCCAGGATAATCAATGCCCTTGAGAAACGGTAGGATTCAGGCAGAAGCGAATACACAAGTAGAATCAGAAAAGAACCGGCTATAATGCCCCTGATCAGTTTCATCAGACGTGTGGGTTTATCATAACCACCGCTCATAAAAATGCTGATGATCCAAATCAGAATATAGGCAGGCACAAAAGTTGTAAAAAAATTGTCAGGATAATAATCTTGATTATGAAACTTATAGGTTTCCCAAATAGGCGTGACAATCAGAAACCCGGCATATATAACCAGGGCATCTATCAACGGAATGAACAGCTTTTTGAAAAAGCGTACCAATACAGCAAGCGCAGCCCTGAAATAAATGGCTGTGTTGATTAAATTGGCGTATAGCCTGGCTTTTTTCTGTGTAAAATGCTTGTTGGCAAAAATAATCATTGCCTGATAAAAAGTACGCACATAGTTGATGCTGCCTTTTTTGGTGCTTTCACCCTTGTAATGAATGATGGTAGTGCCGGGAAAATAGATGTTTTTATAGCCTGCCTGTGTGATGCGGTACGATATGTCGATGTCCTCACCATACATAAAGAAATTTTCGTCAAGCAGCCCGGTTTTGTCGAGCGCTGCTTTGCGCATCCACATAAAGGCCCCCGACAACACATCCACCTCGTGTATTTCATCCTTGTCCAGGTACGATAAATGGTATTGGCCAAATCGTTTTGAGCCGGGAAACAAACGCGATAAGCCAAAAATTTTATAAAAGGCCACAGCAGGGGTGGGCAGGCCACGTTTGCTTTCGGGAAGGAAATTGCCTTTGCCGTCGATTATTTTCACCCCCAGGCCTCCCACGTCCGGGTGGCTGTCGGTGTAGGTGATGATTTTGGAAAAACTGTCTTCTTCCACAATTGTATCGGGGTTGAGCAACAAAACGTATTCACCCGACGCTTGTTTAATGGCCTGGTTGTTTCCCCTTGAAAAGCCCACGTTTTCCTTGTTGGCAATGAGTTTGACTTCCGGGAATTTGTTGCGGATCATCCGGGCAGAACCGTCCACTGAATTATTGTCAACAACAAACACTTCTGCGTCAATGTCCTGAATGGCTTTAAACACAGAATGCAAACACTGTTCAAGAAAGTGTTTTACGTTGTAATTGACAATTATTACCGACAGTTTAAGCATGATTTAGTGTTTTGAATTCCGTGTTTTGTATTTCGGGTTTCGTGTTGGCGTGTTCCGGGTTTCGTGTTTTGGGTAGTGATGTTATGCAAAAGGGCGTAGCCGAATATCCTGATGTGTGGTGCTGTTTTGGGTTTTGTGCCGGCAGCAGAGTGATTGGAATAAACTCCTGTCTGCCGGGATACAAAACCAACAGCACCGCATAGCAGATAGCAGGCGAAGACCGGCCGGCTGCATCAGGGTATGGTACAGGCGGTGGCATGCAGGCGGATTTGCCCCCATTACAATACAAAGAATTTATTTGGAATTTACCTGCCATTCGGTGAATTTTTACATATTTTCCTTTATCAGTTCTGCCAGTTTTTTCACGCCTGTTTTGTTTTGCTCCAGGGTGGGGAATGAAAAATTCAGCCGCATGGTGTTTTTGCCACTGCCATCACAATGGAAAACGCTACCCAGCACATAGGCTATTTTTTTCTCAATGGCTTTTTCAAAAATGGCTTCGGCGTCCATGTGTTCAGGCATATACAGGAACAGGAACAACCCTCCTTCGGGTTCGGTCCAGGTGACACCGTCTGGCATGTGCTCACGGAAACCATCAAGCATGGTATCCCGTTTGATGCGGTACGAGTTAATGGTGTTTTCCAGGTTCTTTTCCATGTAACCTTTTTCCATGTACTTAGCTGCAATCATTTGCACAAATGGCGGTGTACACAGGTCGGCAGACTGTTTTGCCACCACGAATTTGTCGGCAATTTCAGCGTTGGCCAGCACCCACCCTATGCGGAAACCGGGAGCGAGGATTTTTGAAAAGGTACCCAGCGTAATGACTTGTTCTGAGCCATCCATGTGATACATCATGGGTTGTGATTTCCCTTCGAAACGCAATTCACGGTAAGGGCTGTCTTCGACAATCAATATGTCGTATTTATGCGCAATGTCAATGATTTCGCGACGGCGGAATTCAGGCATGGTAACGCCTGCCGGGTTTTGAAAATCGGGTATGACATAGATAAATTTGGGTTTTTTGCCCTGGGCAATAAGGGTGTTGAGTTTTTCTTCGAGCTTATCGCTGCGCATGCCGTGTTCATCAAATTTGATGCCTTCGAGGTCTGCACCATAAGTACGAAACGCACTGAGGCCACCAAGGTAGGAGGGGAGTCCACACACTATTTTATCACCCGGGTTAATAAAAATTTTGCCAAGCAAATCAAGTCCCTGTTGTGAGGCGGTTGTGATTATCAGGTTGTCCAGCCCGACGTCTAAGCCTTCGTTTTTATAACGCTTGATTATTTCCTCACGCAGGGGTTGATATCCCTCTGTGGTACCATATTGAAGGGCTGTGGTGCCATTTTCATTCAACACTTCATTGCAAACTTCTTTGATATCATCAATTGGAAAACTTTCGGGTGAGGGCAATCCTCCGGCAAAGGATATGATATCCGGTTGCTGGGTTAATTTGAGAATTTCACGAATGGCTGATCGCTGCATGCCCTGTGCGCTGCGGGAATAGATCGAATTAAGGTCTTTTATCATCATGTTCAGTTTTTAGTTATCAATGCTTTCAAAGATATATATTTTTGTTGAAAGTCCGAAGTCAGAAGTCGGAAGATTGTGGAATGAAGTCCGGAGACCGGAGTCGGGAGTCGGGAGCGAGTTGGCGAAGACGGATCACAACTATATTATCCAATGTTACTAATCAGCGGCTTTAATTATTAATAAACAAGTATATGCCACAGATTTCACAGATTAAATGAACTGATTAATCTTTTTTTTAAACCTATGCTTTTCTTCGGACTTCCGACTTCCGACTTCGGACTTCAGTCCTCATTGTTTTTAAACGCCACCCGGTTGACAATGGAGCGCCCGAGGGTAATTTCATCGGCGTATTGCAGTTCATCACCCACAGCCACACCGCGGGCAATGCTTGTGATGTACACATTATAAGCGGTTAGCTTGCGGTACAGGTAAAACGAGGTGGTATCGCCTTCCATGGTGGTGGGCAGGGCGAGAATGAGTTCTTTAATGTCATTGCCGGCTACCCGCTCTATCAGAGAATGGATATGCAGATCGCCGGGGCCGATGCCGTCCATAGGGGAGATGATGCCCCCAAGTACATGGTACACACCAGAGTATTGATTAGTGTTTTCTATGGCCATCACATCCCTGACGTTTTCCACCACGCAGATGGTACTGTGATCACGATTATGGTCTGCACAAATGTTGCAAATTCCGGTGTCTGAAATGTTATGGCAGATGGCACAAAATTTCAAATTCTTTCCCAGTTCATCAATGACTTTACTAAAATATTCAATCTCTGATTTATCCTGGTTGAGCAGAAACAACACAAGTCTCAAAGCCGTGCGTTTACCTATACCGGGAAATTTACTGAATTCATTTACAGCTTGTTCCAGCAATACTGTCGGGTAATTTGATATTTCCATAGTCGCTTATATTATTTACTTCAAAGATGCCGGATTTTTTTTAGCCGTGCAAATTTTGGGCAGAAGTCAGGAGTGAGTTGGCGATGGGGCGATGGGGCGAGTTGGTGAAAACGGAAGTCGGGAGAGGGAGAAAAAGTCAGAAGTCAGAAGACGGGAGACGGAAGAGAAGTTCGGAGTCAGAAGACGGGAGACGGAAGAGAAGTTCGGAGTCCGAAGACGGGAGTCGGAAGAGAGAAGTCGGGAGAGAGGAGATGGGAGGTGGAAGGTTTTTTATCCGGGCATACCGGTGATGTATTTTTATCAGCCAATGCGTACATAAAAAAATGTTGAAAAATATGCATGCTGATAGTGAAGTCGACACATAAAATAATAAACGGAGACAGCCGGCAGATGAATCTTGTTCCTGACA
>JBNGDT010000177.1:0-5169 GCA_049975305.1 Bacteroidales bacterium
GCAGGAATTAGCTATAAAAATGAATTTAGGTATAACATTAAGTAATCATAAAAAATTATAACAAACCTCCCACTGTAACGATAAAGAAACTTAATGTCCATGCAAGCACCAGGGGAAAGAGTACCACAAAGACTATCCATCCGGGGTTTTTAATTTCACGCCACATCGCAGCAATGGTGCCAAAACAGGGGAAATACAAAAGAATAAACACCAGAAACGCAAAATAGGTGAGTTTTGATGTTTGGTTTTTTGCACTTTCAGCACGTAAATTTTCCACCAATCCTGACTTTTCCCCGTTGGATTCCTTGCATTCACCAGATTGATAGAGGACTGCCATCGTGCTGACAACCACTTCTTTTGCCATCACGCCGGTAAGAATGCTCACTGACATTTTCCAATCGAAACCAATGGGTTCGAAGACAGGTTGTATGGCCTTCCCAAATTTACTGATGTATGAATTAGAGAGCAATTCTTTTTGTTTATCCTGTTTCAGTTGACTTTTCTTTGCTGTTAACACAGATAAAGAATCGGCCGGCAAGGATGTTTCTAATTGTTGTGAAATTTGAGTTATTTTTGAGTCATAACGGTTAATTATTTTTTCATCACGTGGAAAATAGCCAAGCGCCCACACAATGACAGATGCCATGAAAATAATGTTTCCCATTTTTTTGATAAAATGCATGGACTTAAACCACGTATGCTTCAACAAAGAAACACCCCCCGGCACACGGTACGGTGGCATTTCCATGATAAACGGACTAGGCGTTTTGGAAAATACCGTCTTGCTTAAAATGAAGGAGGTTGAAAAAGCAGCCAAAATTCCAATACCGTATATGGCAAACAGGATAAGAGACTGATTGCCTGGAAAAAATGCAGAAATAAAAAGCACATACACAGGTAACCGGGATGAGCAAGACATAAAAGGGATGACCATCATGGTGAGCATCCTGTCCCGCTTATTTTCGATGGTACGTGTGGCCATAACAGCCGGCACATTACAGCCAAACCCCATGAGCAAGGGAATGAAAGATTTCCCATGCAGTCCAGCTTTATTCATCAGTTTATCCATCAAAAACGCCGACCTTGACATGTAACCTGTATCTTCCATCAGGGAAATCATGAAAAACAATATGATAATACTGGGCAAAAACACCAGCACCCCGCCTACACCTCCAATGATACCATTGACAATCAAGTCTGACAACATACCTTCCTGCATAGAATTGTGAACCCAGCCTCCAAGTGCTGACATCCCATTTTCAATCCAGTTCATGGGATATTCTCCCAGCCTGAACGTTAGGAAAAACACCAGCCACACAAACACAAAAAATATGGGTAAACCAAACTTTTCATGGGTCAATACAGAGTCAATTTTAGAAGTAATGTTTTCTTTGCGGCAGTTTCCGGAAATATAGACTTTGGCTAATAGACTTTCGATGTACCGGTATCGCTTTTCTATAATCCTTCTGGATACTTCACTTTCACTGAACTCACAATGTTCACGAAAAACCATGTTACGTATCCTGGAAATTTCATCCTTGTGTTTTTTTACTGACGATATCGTGTATATGAAAGGGTCATCAGCCAAAATGGATAAGGCGAACAAACGGGGTGTAAAAGTTTCAGACAACGGAATATCTGATGTCATTTCAGTGAACCGTTGCAAGGCATATTCTATTTCAGGAGAATATATGATTTGCGATGAACGGCTCATAAACACAGGCTCCTTGTGGTATTGTCCGGCACGGATGAACAAGCGTTTTACCCCTTTAGATTCTTTTCCGACCGTTGGTACCACAGGCACACCGAGGTGTTTTTCAAATTCCCGGATATTCAGGCTGGCTTTGGCGTTTTTCAGCTCGTCATACATATTCAAAGCAACCATGGTTTTGATGCCTGTTTCTTTGAGCTGAGTGGTTAAATACAGGTTCCTGTCAAGGTTACTGGCATCCAATACGTTGATAATAAGATCAGGGGTATGATTTATGAGATAATCAGCAACAAAACGTTCATCCGGTGATTGGCCAGATAAAGAATACGTACCCGGTAAATCAATAATCTTAACTTTTTCACCGTTCAGTTTGAGCCATCCTTCTTTTGAAGCAACGGTCACGCCGGAATAGTTGGCAACATGTTCCCGGGCTCCTGTAGCATGATTGAAAATGCTTGTTTTGCCACAATTGGGATTACCTAAGAGCGCAATGACAAAAGATGATTTTTTTTCCCTGATTTTTTCGTCGGAGGTGGCTTCAGCAAACCTTAAAGAGTCATCCTCCTCATCTGTTTCTACGTCAGGTTGATTAACTGTAGCAACTCTTACCAACGCTGCTTCGTTGTTTCGCAACGTAATCTGAAAGCCTGAAAGCTCATATTCCACAGGTTCAGTAAATGGGGCGCTCTTAATCTTCTTTACTTTTTTTCCACGCACAAATCCAATTTCCATCAACCGCCGTGAAATCTCAGAATTTCCTGATACACCCAGTACAACGGCCTTTTGACCTTTTTTTAATTCCGTCAACCTCATAATTCATATTTTCCATCCCGGTCATCCGGACATATGGTAACAAAAGTAACAATTCAGCCGGGTTTTGTATCATTATTTTTAGGAATTTTTTACCAATGATTAAATGAATTACCCACGAAGGCACAAAGTTTCGGCCTGAAATAGGTTTACACTAAAAAGCAGAATACATATTTATTTTCAATCCAAAGATAAAATGTGGCATGTCAGGGTACCTGGATGACCTGGCAATAACATCTTTCATGTTATATTGCACAAACAAGGATAACTGATCATGTCCAAACGCCACAGTGGGACCGTAATTGAAGGTTTCAAAATCATCGTCATGGCGAACACGCAACATCCTTTTATAATCATCATCCTTATATTTATAAACCCATCCTGAACTTAGGTGATAATCAATAAAGCCACCAAAATCCACATAAGTGCCAAAATAATTGCCCCGTTTGGGGTTCATGTACAGGCGGAAAAACATTGAAGCTTTCATTCCATTTTGTTTTGTCCTGATTTTATCCCAGATTTGTCCCGGCCATACTACGTCTTCCCTTGCATCTTTGTTCAATGCATAAAAATAATTGCTGTAAGACAATTCTGCTGCAACATCCATAAAACTAAACAGCAGGATTTTGTAAGCATAACCTGCATTCCAGTGTCCTGAAGACATTGTTTTCAGGTGATTGTCTGTTGTTATAGGTACGGGCAATCCATAATTGACAAACCAATAACCAAAATGCTGTTTATTGGGACCCCAATCGGTTTCTTCATATACCCTGGCAGGGTTATCTTCAGAGATTACCACTGTTTGTGATGATGCTGCAGAAATCAGGATTAACATCCATGCAAATAAAATTGCTATGTGTTTCATATTAAAATTGTTTTTCTAATGTATAATCCAGGTAATGTATCCTGAGTAATTTCCCTTCCAATTGATGATTTTAATATCCATGTTTTGACGTGTTTCAAAAACAAGACTTTACCGTAGAAGAATGATAATAAAGATTGTGAGACACGCATCTTATTTATCTTTTAAGAGAGGGCATGTGTGAGGCTGTTTGTGGGCGGTATAGGATTCGAACCTATGACCTCCTGGGTGTAAACCAGATGCTCTGAACCAACTGAGCTAACCGCCCTATTATTTTTAGAACTTTTGCGTTTTATATTTCTTTTATTGTGGATGCAAATATAAAATTTTTCCTCTATTTCCAAAAACTTTTGAAAAAAATCATAAAACTTCTGCCACTGTAAAGGTACTTCCTCCTATAAATATGGTATCAACTGGCTTTGCCATTAAACGGGCTTTTTGATGAGCCTTGTCAACCTTACAGCATATTTCCCCTTGTAAACCATATTTAGCAGCATTTTCAGCTAGAACATCGCATGACAAAGCCCGTGGAATGTTTGCCTGGGTAAATAAATAATAGGCATCTTTGGGAAAAATTGGCAATATACTGTCCAGCGGTTTATCATTGACCACTCCAAGCACCATATATAACCGGCCTGTTTTCACCGTTTTTAATTGCTCAATAACAGCATAAAGCCCTTCTTTGTTATGTGCAACATCACAATATACATCAGGATGGGATGCCAGTTTTTGCCAGCGTCCTGCTAAACCGGTATTTTTAATTACATTCGCGACACCTCGCCGGATGGCAGGTGTATTTAGCTTCTCAAGGCTATCAAGTTCATCCAGAGTAGCTAAAGCCGTTACAATGTTTTCATGTTGGTAATTTCCTTTCAAATCGCTCTTTAAAACAAAACTTTCAGCTCCTTTCTTTACCTTCCAGTGTGCATACACTGTATCTTCATCCACCTTGGAAATGTTATATTTTTGGGGAGCCGATACAAACAGTGCGTTATTTTCATCCGCCGTTGATTTTACAATGTTTTTTACTTCTTGTTGATTTGAGCCAAGCACAACAGGAATACCTTTCTTTATAATGCCTGCTTTTTCTTTAGCAATATCAGTTATGGTATTTCCGAGGAAAGCAGTATGATCATACCCTATGTTTGTGATAACAGATACCAGGGGAGTAATGATGTTTGTAGAATCAAGCCTTCCTCCCATTCCGGTTTCCACAACAGCAACATCAATTTTTTCATCTTTAAAATACTCAAATGCCAGTGCCACTGTCATTTCGAAAAAGGAAGCCTCCTGTGATTTAAAAAAATCCAAGTGTTTATCCATAAACTTCACAACGTAATCTTTTGAAATCATATCCTTATTAATACGGATACGCTCCCTGTAATCTTTTAAATGAGGCGATGTATATAGCCCTGTTTTATATCCCGCCTCTTGTAAGACTGAAGCCAGTATATGTGATACTGAGCCTTTTCCATTTGTCCCCGCCACATGGATGCTGCTCCACGATTGATGAGGATATCTGAAGTATTTATCTATTGTCAAAGAACAGTTTATATCTGCTTTATATGCTGCAGCACCTATTCTTTGATACATAGGCAGAGAATTATATATTATCTTTAAAAAATCTTTATATAACATTTTACGTATTTTTATAAAATTAAATTATTCATAAAATAAACACATCTAATAAAAGTATAATTTTTAGTATTAATAAAATATATTATAAAACATTCAAATTAATTTTCACGGGATTAAAATATTATAATTTTGTAATTAACTGATAAAG
>JBNGDT010000178.1:0-5121 GCA_049975305.1 Bacteroidales bacterium
CCTTTGGTGTAAACGGTATTAAAGTAAATGAACACATTTTTATCATTGCAAAACCTGAGAATATCCGGAATTTCATAGCGGTTTTGTTGCATGGGACATGTCGAAATGTTGATGTGATGACCGGATTTTTTTCCGGCTGCAATGAATTTTTCCAGGTTGTCCAATACTTTTTCAAAAACTGCATTTTTTCGAATGGTTTCAAATTTGTCTTTTTGCAGGGAGTCAATGGAAACGCCAATTTGGAAGTGGCCGCGTTTTAGCAAGGATTCGATTTTTTCATTGAAAACGGTACCGTTGGTCTGTAAGTTAATGATGCATCGTGGATTGATGTCAAGAATGGCATCCCAGATTTTATAATGAATGTTGATAAGAAAGGGTTCACCACCCATAAATTTGGCTACTTCGAGATTGCTTATGTATGGTTTTATTTGTTCTACAAACGCATCGTCGTAAGGGCCTGGTTTATAGGGTTTATGTTCACGATTTTTCAGGATAGATGATGAAAACCGCCCTTCACACATGATGCATTCCAAATTGCATGTGTTGTCAAGTTCGAAAATCATTTCGGAGGGATACCAGTTCTTATTGGATTTCAGGCCATCATACAAACGAGCTTCCACGCCTTCATAATTTCCTGTTTTTATCTGGTTATAACAATGCCTGCATCCATAAGTAAAATCCTGATTTTGTAAAGCATGTTGCAGTTTTTTCCTGTTTGGGCTATCCATGATTTCTGCAACGGAGTTTTCAGGGTATTTGCCGTACAAATGTTCCCTGTTAAAACAGCAAGGGTGAACATTGCCGTTAAACCCAAAATACACGCTTCGGTACGGGGCATGACAAACCACCGGATCAGGGCCGGTTATACGTGAGAACATATATTTCCTTATGGCTGAATTGTTATTGTATTTCCCGGATAAAAATGGAAATTTCAATTGATTCCACAACCAAAGGCGTTGTATCCTGATGATTTTTCGGTATGTGTCCAAATGTAAGTCCATGGTAATTTACAAGCATGCAAGATAAACGTAAAAAGTCAAAAACACAACTTATCCGGCGTCATTTATGCTGTTTTGCCGCAGACTGTGTCCGGCGGAGCTTTCGCGAAGACGTATTACACACTTGTACCAACGCATGGCGGTACAGGTGTGGCAAGACAATTACTTTTTACAGTGAACACAACATTGTTGTCACAAATATTTTGTATCTTGCGCTTTATAAGAAGGTAATTATGCAACGACAAAAAACACGCCAATTATCGGACATAATACGCGATATAAAATCACAGTATAACCTGAATCGTGATTTAGATAAATTGCATATTAAAAAATCATGGGCTGACATAGTGGGAAACAATGCTGCGCGCCACACCGATAAAATGTATTTCAGAGGATCTGTATTGTATGTCCATCTGAATTCTCCTGTGCTCAGGTATGAACTTTCCGGACAACGTAAGCTGTTACAAAAACGCCTCAATGAGGTAGTAGGATACGATCTGATAAGCAATGTTGTTTTTAAATAAAATCTCTGGTATAAAACAAAAAAATAGTGTATTTTCGTCCTGCAAAAACAACGTTAATCTGCTTATGTCTATATCATCACAAAAGATTATTGGAGAGGGACTTACATTTGACGATGTCCTTATGGTTCCTGCTTATTCGGAGGTGTTGCCCAAAGATGTAGCAATCACGAGTAAATTCAGCCGAAACATTGACCTTAATATCCCCATTGTTTCTGCTGCCATGGATACGGTTACAGAATCTGAAGTGGCAATAGCGCTTGCCCGCGATGGAGGGATAGGTGTTATCCATAAAAACATGAGCATTAAAGAGCAGGCGTTGCAGGTGCGTAAAGTAAAACGTGCAGATAATGGCATGATATACGATCCCATTACCGTCACAGCGGATTTGACCGTGGGAGATGTTCTGGATATCATGAAAGAGCAGAAGATTGGTGGAATTCCGGTTGTGGATAAGTATGGAAAGCTTGAAGGCATTGTAACAAACAGGGATTTGCGTTTTCAGGATGTGATGGAAAAATCCATCAAAGAGGTTATGACGTCCAAAAATATCATCACGGCAGGTCAGGACATTAATCTTGAAAAAGCAGCCTCCATTCTTGAACGGCATAAAATTGAAAAATTGCCGGTGGTGGATAAAAACAAAATGTTGGTGGGTTTGATCACCTACAAGGATATTTTTAAAGCCAAAGACTGTCCTAATTCATGCAAAGATGAACAAGGACGCCTGCGTGTGGCTGCTGCTGTTGGATTTTCAGAGGATACGGAAGCACGTATTGCAGCCCTGGTGGATGCCAGTGTGGATGCCATTGTCATTGATACCGCACACGGACATACCAAATCTGTTGCCCAGTTGGTAAATAAAGTAAAAAAAGCCTATAAAGATATTGATGTGGTGGCAGGAAACATTGCCACCTCTGAAGCTGCATTGATGTTGGCAGACAATGGTGCAGACGCTGTAAAAGTTGGTATTGGACCGGGGGCAATTTGTACAACGAGGGTGATTGCCGGTGTAGGCATACCCCAGCTCAGTGCCATTTTTGATGTGGCTTCTGTTATGAATCCCAAAGGCATCCCTGTGATTGCTGATGGTGGACTCCGCTTTTCCGGTGATATTGTAAAAGCCATTGCTGGAGGAGCTTCCTCCGTGATGGCCGGTTCTTTATTTGCAGGAACAGAAGAATCGCCTGGTGAAACAATAATTTACAATGGCCGTAAGTTTAAATCATACCGTGGAATGGGATCTATTGAGGCTATGCAAAAAGGATCGAAAGACAGATATTTTCAGGCAGAAGAAACAGATTCATCAAAGCTGGTGGCTGAAGGAATCGTGGCACGTGTACCGTATAAAGGAACCATCAGCGAAGTGTTGTATCAGCTTGTGGGTGGACTAAAAGCTGGAATGGGTTATTGTGGTACACCTGATATTGAGTGTTTGCAACATAACGGTAAGTTTGTGAAGATTACAAATTCCGGCATACTTGAATCTCATCCCCATGATGTAGTGATTACCCGTGAAGCTCCTAATTACAGCAGAGAATATTAAATTTAAAAATAAATTAAAACAATTGATATATGATGAAAAATATTGGTTTTCTTATTTTACTGAGTTACTTGCTGATACCTGTATTTTCACAGCAAAATGTGGATGACAGGATTACTCTTGAAGTAGATGGAGAACAGATCACTGTCAGTGAGTTTTTGCACATTTACAACAAAAACAACCAACAAGAGAGTGCGAATTATAGCCTGGATTCTCTGATGAATTACATGGACCTGTTTGTGGATTTTAAACTCAAAGTAGCTGAAGCCAGAAACATGGGACTTGATACGCTGCAAAAGTTTAAAAAAGAACTCCGTGGTTATCGCTCACAACTGGCTCAGCCATACCTGATAGACAAATCTGTTGAAAACAAGTTAATTGAAGAAGCATGGGAACGTAAACAGAAAGATGTCAAAGCATCGCATATTTTAATTAAGGTGGATCAGTTTGCGAGCCCTGAAGATACGCTGAAAGCCTATAATAAAATTGCTGAAATCAGAGAAAAAGCAGTGAGTGGTGATGATTTCAATGAATTGGCTAAAAAATATTCCAATGATGAATCTGTCAAACACAACGATGGTCATCTTGGGTGGTTCACGGTTTTTGGAATGGTGTATCCTTTTGAAACGGCTGCTTATGAAACCCCTGTGGGCGAAGTGTCTGATATTGTACGTACACGATTTGGATATCATATCATCAAAGTGGAAGATAAACGCCCTGCAAAAGGACGCATACGGGTTGCCCATATCATGGTACTAAAACCCAAAGATGCTACCCCTGAAAAAAAAGAAAAAGCTGAAGCCAAAGTAGAAGAGATAAAACAAAAATTAGACGCCGGTGAAGCGTTTGAGAAACTGGCAGAAGAATATTCTGAAGATCGGAGATCAGCCAGATCAGATGGCTTATTGCCATGGTTTGGAGTGGGTGGAAATATGATTCCTGAATTTGAAGAAGCCGCTTTTCAGCTTAACGAAATTAATGAAATAACAGGACCGGTAAAAACAAATTATGGTTATCATTTTATTAAACTTGTTGACAAAGATCCAATTGGTAGCTATGAAGAAGAAAAATCGGAAATTGCATCACACATCAGCAATTCGGAACGGGCATCACTGTCAAAAGATGTGTTGGTTGAAAAGTTGAAAAAAGAATATGAGCTAAAATTGTTTCCTGAAAACGTTGAAGAAGTTCATGCTCATGTAACGGACAGTTTATTTCATGGTACATGGGATGCCAGTGAAGCCAAAAAATTAGATGGTAAACTGTTGAGTTTTGCTGATACTGTGCTTTATCAGAAAGATTATGCGGCATATCTTGAGAAATACAACAGGAAAAACAATCCAATGGCACTGGAAACTTTTTTACAGGAAAAATTTGATGACTATGTCAGCAAATGTATTTTAATGTATGAAGAAAAACACCTGGAAAACAAGTACCCAAAATTCCGCTATCTGATAAAAGAATACCATGATGGAATTCTGCTTTTTGATATCACTGATAAAATGGTATGGTCAAAAGCCGTTGAAGATACTGCCGGACTAAAAGCGTTTTATGAAAAGAACAAACAAAAATACATGTGGGATACCCGGTATGAAGTGAAAAAACTAAACACCAAAGACAAGAAACTGGCTAAAAATGTAGAAAAATTCCTAAAAATACACAGCAAGGTAACATGGAATAAGATAGACAGTGTGTTCAATGCTGAAGATTCCGCTGCCGTCAGTAAAGATTTGTTTGGAACTTTTGAAACAGGTGAAAATGAAATGGTTTCTCATCTGGTAGTTGAACATAGTAAGAATCTTAACCGAAAAGGAGAGATACTGGACAGAAATGATAATCAGGTGCTATATATTAAGAAAATCGAGCCGTGTGTTAAAAAAATAGAAGAAGCACGGGGCATGATTACTGCTGATTATCAAAAAATGCTCGAAAAAGAATGGGTGAACGCTTTGCGCAACAAATATGATGTTGTAATTCATCACGAGGTTTTGGAGGATATTGTAAAAAATAAATGAATACTCAATCTTTCACCTAAATTATTTATCTTTGCCGTTCAAAC
>JBNGDT010000179.1:0-304 GCA_049975305.1 Bacteroidales bacterium
ATATGCAATATTTTATTGAAGTGTTTGAATTTAATTGCAGTGGTGGCAGCGAGACTTATCTGACAGATCCACCACTCTCCGGTGATGAAACAACCCTGGCAGATATTCCGGCAGTAATTGACCTTGACGTGACATGCGAAACAAAAACAACCACTACTATTGAGTGGACAAATCCCGGCATTGGTGATTGGGATGGTGTTGTGATTACTATCCGTCGCGGTACAAATCCCCCACAAGTTTTGCCATCAGCTCCGTCATCGCTGACAACCAGTACAGAATTTGGTAATGCTTCATCGCAATATGG
>JBNGDT010000179.1:314-636 GCA_049975305.1 Bacteroidales bacterium
AATATGGGAGTAGTCCTGATTATTCCTATGTTGTTTATAAAGGAACGGGAACCAGTATCATAGTAACCAACCTGACAGAAAATGAATCTTACCTGATTAAGGCTTTTTCCTATTACAATGATGCTTACGATAATTCAAATGGTGTTACTACTACTTCTATTTCGGACCTGGACGTAGAAGATGTCAGTTCTGCCAGTGCAACCACGGAAGATACTCAGACCAGCATTAATTGGTCAAATCCTCAATTATGCTATGACGAGATTATGGTTGTAGGGCACGAAGGAAGCTCCGTAACCACTACCCCTACAGGTGATGGTAGTAG
>JBNGDT010000179.1:646-5062 GCA_049975305.1 Bacteroidales bacterium
TTCGGTTCAGGTACGGATATTGGTACCGACGAATTTGTTGTATATAAAGGAACTTCCTCGGGAGTAACAGTAACAGGTCTTACCAATGGAACAACCTATTATTTTACCATCTTTTCACGCGTTGGGAATGAATGGTCAGACGGTGTTGAGGTCTGGTGTATCCCTCAACCTGTGACATCATTTAATCCTGGTGACCTTGCCATCATTGCTGTGAATACAAATCATACAACAATAGGCGAAGAATTTACATTTGTTTCTTTTGTAGATATTACTGAAGGAACTTCTATTGATTTCACTGAAAACGGATGGGAACGTGAATATGCAGATACATGGGGAACAACTGAAGGAACCATCCGCCTGACCCGTGAAAGCAATGGCACTGTTACGGCAGGAACCAGCATTACGGTTGTTATGAACGGGGTAAACGGCACCAATGGGAGCCATTTTGATGTTTTCGTGGATGGTACTGATGAACTGTCTCTTGGATACTGGAGTATTGCTCAACTTAATCCCACTGATGGACAAGGTTTTAATTTGAATGAATTTGATGATATATGGATTATGCAGGGTGGTTCCTGGATTGAAAACTCAACAGGGAGCAATCCTTCCTTTCACGATGATGAATATACCGGCTATGTGCTTTATGGATGGACAGCTACAGGTTGGCCGGGAAGTGATGCCCCTGGTTCTACAGCTTTTTCAAATCTATACCCTAGCTGTGAATGCTTTAATACAAATGTGAGTGGAATGGATTATTATTCCAAAGTAAAATATACCGGCCCAATGACTGATGTCAGCAAACTGGAATGGATTATGCGGTTCAACGATACAACTTTGTGGGATGGATATATTGATGATGTCAGTTACGATGCTGCCACACCTCAATACAGGCAATCAGGAATAAATATCAACATTGTTCCAGGAACTTTTGAACCCGGAAGATGGACATCCGCCGAGGATCAGGATTGGTTTTATTGCGGAAATTGGCAGAACCTAATTGTCCCTGATGAAACAACAGACGTATTGGTTTCAACAACATATGCTTCGGATGTCGCAGTTGTGGATAGTTCTGACAATGCCCTTTGTCACGATTTAACCATTGAATCAGGCATCGGGCTTGATTATTCTGATGGTAATCATACAAACAATACCATTGAAATTCATGGTGATTAGTGAATCAATCATCATCTGTAACATCAACAGGCGGCACACTACTATTTGCATCTGATGAAACTGCAGAAATCACCTCAAATGGAGCAGTACTAAATAATATTGAATTTGATGGGACTGGAGAGTTTACTTTATTGGATGATATGACTGTGGACGGAGCCTTAACGTTGACTGACGGCGTTGTCAGCACAGGAACAAATAAAGTATATGTTCAAAACACTGGTGCCGGGGCCATATCAGGGCATTCCGCAGCATCTTATATCAACGGAAATCTACGTAGGGATATCACGGGAGCGGGATTGTATGATTTTCCGGTGGGAAATAGTACTTTTTATGAATGTGCCAGCCTGGATATAACAAGCGCCAATAACCTCAGTTATATTGATGTATTTTTTGAAAACAGCGACCTTGGTGCCATTAATATCAGCGGGCTGAACATTATCATTGATGGAACCTTACTTACCAGTGTGCTGAATGCAGGTTACTGGCAGGTTGAGCCTGATGCAGGCCTTACATCAATTGATTATGATATTATTCTGAATGAAACCGGGGCAACAAACGCAGCATCCCTGCCCGAACAACACGCAGTCATCAAACGACCCGATGCGTTATCTGACTGGACTTTTCAGGGCACGCATGACAATGCAACCCAGTCCATCAACGGGAGTGTGGTAACAGCACAGGTTTCCAGCCTCAGCGGGTTTTCACAATTTGCCATTGCACGCAGCAGTCAGTGGCCTCTCGCAATAGAATTAGTGGATTTCAATGTATCCTGCCATCCTGACGGCCTGCTTGCTGAATGGATCACCGCATCAGAAGAAAACAGCGATTATTTCTGTATTCAACATTCATCTGATGGGCATGCATGGGAAACAATGAAAAAGCATTATGCGTTTGGTACCACCAATATCCGGCAGAATTATCACATGTTGTTGGAAAACGCTCCTCCAGATGGTTATTACAGGTTAACTGAAGTGGATATGAATGGTAAAGTTACAGCCTATGCTCCTCAATACATCAACTGTGATACGCAAGGTGATAATACCGTGTTTATGTTGTATCCAAATCCTGCAACCCGGTACACACAACTTTCTTCAGTAAACAGCAATGCAGACTATTATAAGGTTGTTATCATAAACGCAAATGGGAAAACCATCAATACCCTGAACTGGGAACACCCTGATGAATCAGCCTTAAAAATCAACACGGAAGATTTTGCGGCAGGCATGTACAACATCCAAATTGTCAATAATAACAATGTATATCATGTTAAACTTGTCGTACGGTAAGCATTAAATTACCACACTATTAATTAGTTAACAACCATAAAAGGAAAATAAAATCACAGAATCACATTTTTATATATTGGGAATTAATTATCTTTGCACCCGATAATCATATTTTTTCCACAAAAAACTTTAATATTATGGGATGCAGAATATGAATAACAACTGGTTTAAAAGAAAGAAAAGAACATATTGCTGCCATGATACTTTAAAAACCTTGCATTAATATGGCTATTTAATATGAACAAAAACCAATGATTCAAAACATAATCCAATATAAAAAAAAATGAATGGATTGCTTCTAAAGATTGCACCATTCATTCATTAATGGAATATATAAGAACAAAGGGAGAATTGCGTGATACTCAAATTGATGCAATTGAAACCTACCTTTTCCTTAAAATAGCTGGTGAAAACAAACCCCTTTGGCAACTATTTTCTGAAGGTTTTTTTATTCTTGAAACACCTGATTTGTCAAAAGCCAATATCAACCAACAGACAAGAGACATACTGGAAAAAAATATTGCTGCTTTAGCTTTGTATGATTATTCAAAACAAAAAATAAATGGCAAAACCTTATTACCGGAAATAGAAAAACTCATCATTGCTCAACCAGATACATTGAATTATGAAGTAATTATTAAATCCATCTTCTATAAGGTAAACTACCCCGATTACTTATTCAGCTTGCCAATGGGTGCAGGGAAAACGTTCCTGATGGCTGCCTTCATTTATCTTGACCTCTATTTTGCTCAAAACGAACCTGAAAACAAATCTTTTGCCCACAATTTCCTTGTTCTTGTCCCTTCAGGGTTGAAATCATCCATTATTCCAAGCTTAAAAACTATTGAAAATTTTGACTCCACATGGATTCTACCAGAACCGGCAGCAAGCAACATAAATAAATTATTACGCTTTGAAGTGCTTGACCAGCCCAAAACTGGAAAAAAGAGTAATAAAGCCCGAAATCCTAATGCAAAAAAAGTAAATGAATACATAAATGAACAGGGTTTAACAGGATTGATACTTGTAGTAAATGCAGAGAAAGTCATCCTTGGCCGACTTGAATTGACCGCTCAATTGGAATTGATTGAAAAGACAGACGATGAAAAAGATAAATTTGCTAATGAATTAAGAAACCTTATCGGTAAAATACCCAAGATTGAAATTTTTATTGATGAAGTACATCACGCTGCAACCGATGATATAAAACTACGGCAAGTCGTAAACAAATGGAACAAAAAGGGGAACATAAACACCATACTCGGTTTTTCTGGAACGCCATACCTGTCAAAAACAGACAAAATTACAGTAACTGAAAATATTAACATTAAATTTTCACAAATCACCAACACCGTATATTACTACCCCCTCATTTCAGGCATTAAATCCTTTCTGAAAAAACCAATAGTACGAATTGCTGAAAATCTTAATTCGCTTGAAATCATTGAGAAAGGGCTTACTGAATTTTATGAGCTTTACAAAGACAAAATTTATTACAACAACTGTATCCCGAAAATTGCCATCTACTGCGGAAACATAGAACGTCTCGAAACCGAAATTTATCCTTTCGTTGTTCAAATAGCCAAAAAATTCGGAGACAGCGAAACCAATATCCTCAAATATCACAAAGGAAATAAAGACTTTAAGATTCCAAAAGAAAATGAGCTTGAATACAATTCACTCGACCTGCCCTTTTCAAAAAAACGTATCATATTATTAGTGCAGGTTGGCAAAGAAGGATGGGACTGCCGTAGCTTAACAGGCATCATATTAGCTCAAAAAGGCGACAGCCCAAAAAACATGGTACTTCAAACCTCATGCAGATGCCTACGACAGGTTGAAAAAGATAAAGAGGAACCTGCTCTTATCTGGTTGAATGAATACAATGCTAAAACTCTGAATGCACAATTAAAGGAAGAACAACATACCAACATTGAAGAAATTAATCGCCTCAGAA
>JBNGDT010000180.1:0-5051 GCA_049975305.1 Bacteroidales bacterium
CTATTAACAATCGGTTTGTTTAATGTTGTTTTGGGGATTTTTGTCATGTACTAAGTCTTTTTTTATAATTTGCGGTATTACATTTGCAGATGAAATAAAAAACAAGTTTATAAGTTTATAAGTTTATATTACAGATAAAACAATAACACATGACCGGAATCAAAAAAATTAACCTGTTGCTCTTTGTGTTTCTTTTCCCTTTCATGGGTTTAGCCCAGGTTACAGGAGAAGATACTGTAATTAATTATACTGATATCAACGGAAACAAACAGGGCACATGGATAAAATATTATAACAATGATCAAATCAGATACAAGGGGTTTTTTATAAACAATCAGCCTGTTGATACGTTTTATCATTATCATCACAACGGGGCATTGAAGGCCATGCAAATTTTCAACGATGATGGGAGCTCCCATACGAAAATGTATTGGGATAATGGCAACATTGCAGCCAAAGGACAATTTAACAAAAACAAGGAAAAAGAAGGAAAATGGATATACTATTTTGAAACAGGGGATAAAGAAAGTGAAGTTACTTATTCAGATGGCACTAAAGACGGCAATCAAATAGATTATTACAAAAATGGTCAGGTACTAATAGCGGTTGAATATAAAGATGGAGTCAAAGATGGAGAATATACATTTTATTTTGATTCAGGCCAGGTGCGTGAAAAAGGATTTTACAGTAACGGTTTAAGACATGGAGAGTTTTTTTATTACGAACCCAATGGTGTTGTATATGAAAGGGGAATTTACAGAAACGGCCTACGGGAAGGCAAATGGGAAATCCGTAATAACGACGGAGAAATGGAAACCGTGATATACATTAAAGGCGAACGAACAGACAGGGACAGCATTGAAAAGGCATTCGAAGAATACTCTAAATGGGCAAAAGAAAACCAGGATAAACTTGATAACCCCGAAGATTACCAGGAAAATCCGCTTGAATACTTCCTCAAACAACCGAATCGCTGAACATTATGAAAAAAATAGTGCTTGCAATGAGCGGAGGAACAGACAGCTCTGTATCAGCCATAATTCTGCAGCAGGCAGGCTACACAATTGAGGGCATAAGCTTTAAAATGTGGGATAATTATCACCTTAGTTCCTGCGACGACAAAAACCATGGATGCTGCAATGCAGAAATGTTGCTGGAAGCAAGGGAATTAGCTAAAAATTTAGATTTCCCACACAACATCATTGACATACGTGATGAGTTTGATCATTACGTCATTCAAAACTTCATCAGCGAATACAAACAGGGGCGTACCCCAAACCCTTGCGTTGTCTGCAATACCCATATCAAATGGGGACTTTTGCTGGATGAGATGAAAAAGCTGGGATACAGTAAATACGCCACAGGACATTATGCCCGTATCAGAGAAAAAAACGGGCGCTACATTCTGCAACGCGGTGTTGATTTGAAAAAAGACCAGTCCTATTTCCTTTGGACACTGAATCAAAAACAGTTAAGTCATACTATATTCCCGCTTGGGGAATTCACCAAAGCTAAGGTCAGGGAAATTGCTCGCGAGAATGGCTTTGAACACATTGCAGAAAAAAAAGAAAGCCAGGAAATTTGCTTCATTCCGGATAACAATTACAGGCATTTTTTACGCGATACAGTTCCCTGCATTGAAGAAACACCAGGTGAAGGTTGGTTTGTTGATAAACACAGAAATAAACTTGGTAAGCATAAAGGATTTCCGTTTTACACGATAGGACAACGACGCGGGTTAAATGTAGCATTAGGATATCCGGTGTATGTTGTATCAATTAATGCTAGTAAGAACACCATCGTGTTGGGAAAATACAGTGATTTACAACAACAGGCATTGCATATCAAAAATTGCAACTGGATAAAATACCCACAACCGCCAACAAACACTCCATTTGACATTAAGATCAGATACAATACCGCTCCTGTGGCTGGCCAAATCAAAGCAATAGACAAAACCGACTGCCACATAGTTTTAGAAAAACCTGTCCATGCAATCACCCCAGGACAATCTGCCGTTTTGTATGAGGGTGATGATGTTGTCGGAGGCGGGATTATTTGTCAAAAATAAAAATAGCGTAATAATGATTTAACTGTATAATTAACTAATTGTTTTACTGGCGATTAGATAGCTCATAACCTTAAATTTCAATAAATTATTTGCCCGTTGTATTTCAATACTTATTTTCTTAGTTTTGTAAAAAATAACAGACGTATGAAATTTTTTATCGACACAGCAAATCTGGATCAAATCAAAGAAGCCCAGGAGCTTGGTGTTCTCGACGGAGTAACAACAAACCCTTCACTGATGGCCAAAGAAGGCATTAGTGGCAAAGAAAACATCAATAAACACTATCAGGAAATATGTAAAATTGTGGATGGTGATGTAAGTGCGGAAGTAATCTCCACTGATTTTAAAGGCATGGTTTCTGAGGCCGAAGAACTGGTTAAATTACACGAGCAAATCGTTGTAAAAATACCAATGATTAAAGACGGTATCAAAGCGATTAAATATTTGGCCGGTGAGAATATCCGTACCAACTGCACGCTGGTATTTTCTCCCGGGCAGGCTTTACTGGCGGCAAAGGCCGGTGCATCATACGTATCCCCTTTCATTGGACGCCTTGATGATACATCAACGGATGGCATTGATCTCATTCATCAGATTGTAGAGATATACAATTATTATGGATTTGAAACAGAAGTGCTGGCAGCGTCAATCAGACATACCATGCACATCATTCAATGCCTTAAAGCAGGGGCGGATGTGGCTACATGCCCACTCAAAGCCATTCTTGGATTATTGAATCATCCCCTTACCGATATAGGCCTAGAAAAGTTTCTTGCAGATTATAATAAATTAAACGGATAATTTATGTATATAAAAATGTATGAAGAGAATCCCAATCCAAAACATGTCAGACGGATTGTAGATATATTGGAAAACAATGGTGTTATTATTTATCCCACCGATACGGTTTATGGTATTGGTTGTGATATTACAAAACCCAAAGCCGTAGAACGTGTAGCACGAATTAAAAACATAGAGCCAAAAAAGGCACTGTTTTCAATTATTTGTTATGACATCAGTCAAATTACTGAATACACAACCCCCATAGATAAATCAACTTTTAAATTGATAAAACGAAATCTGCCGGGACCATTCACTTTTATCTTTCCTTCGAACAATAATGTGCCTAAAGTACTCAATGCTAAACGTAAACAGATTGGTATTCGTGTACCGGATAACAATATCATATTGAGCATTGCACGCGAACTGCGAAATCCTATACTGACAACATCTCTCAAGGATGATGATAAAATACTGGAGTACACTACCGATCCAGAGCTTATTTACGCAGATTTCCAAAACCTTGTGGATGCAGTTGTTGATGGTGGATACGGCAATAACGTTCCCTCCACCGTAGTCAATTGCACTAATGATGAGCCTGAAATTGTCAGGCAGGGGAAAGGCATACTACGCCTCTAATCCCGGCATACATAATATCATGCCTGCCTCTCAATATCTCTCAAATACAAAACCTGACATAACATCTCTTTAAACATTTAATGACAATTGTCATTGTTAATAAATTATCAACTGCTTACTTTTACATCAGATTTTAGGTTAGGTTATGATTCAGAAACGGATAATGTACTCACATGTATATTTTCCGTTTCTTTTATGTAGCTTATTACTATCAATATTTACTCCTTATAATATCCAAGACCATTTATCTTCTGCATGATTTATTTGAATTTATTATGCATCTTGGTTCAAATCACATGAGCTTTTGCCTGTAGGGTAACAAAAAAGCCGGCATGTTATCCGGCTTTTTATTTCTGTGTTATGAATTGATTATTATTGTTTTACAATTCTATAAAAATACAAATTGTTTTCAGTCAACACTCTAACAACATAGATACCCGGAATAAAAGGAGTCATATCAAAACTGTATTCTATCTTACCGTCAGAATAAAAATCTTTATCCAGAATTTGGCTGCCTTCGATACTCATTATTTGTAAAATCAGTTTTCCATGGTATTCACTGATATTGATATTCAGTTTGCCAGTGGTCGGATTCGGATATAAACTCACATGCATAACTCTGTTTTCTGTAATCTTATTGCAATCCTGAACATCAACGAACAAGGTATCCGTTACAAAACAACCTGAATTACCAACAGTTACTATCAATGTATCTGTCATGATGTCAGTGTAAGTATAGCTGTAAGTCTGATCGGTCTCGCCATCGGGCCAGATAACATCATCGTAGGTGGTTTCAAGAGTGTACTCAAAGGGTTCATTGATACAAGCTATCAGAGCTGTATCCGGCAGGTTAAGCACAGGAAGGGGAATCTCGGTGACATTCACTACCGGACTTGTTCCAAAGCAACCATTAGCATTTTCAACTGTCACAGTGATTGGATTATCTGCAATAGTTACTGCTTCTGTTTGAGCATTACCGCCACTTGACCAGCTATAACTTGAATATCCTGCTCCTGCATCTAATGTTGTACTATTTCCTGCACAGTATGATAATGTTCCTGTAATTGTTGGTGTTGGAAGTGCATTCTCTATTACATTCACAGCATTTGATGTTGCAGGGTTGTTTGTAGCACAAGTCGCAGAAGAAGTAAGAACTACTTCAACTACATCACCATTAGCAAGAGTACTTACAGTATATGTATCTGTATCAGGAGCGCCGACGCTTACACCGTTTACTAACCAATCGTATGAAGGAGTTGCTCCTTCGTTTGTTGGAGTAGCAGTGAATGTAACAGGCTCACCATCACATACAGGGTTGTTATCAGCACTAATAAGTACATCAACAGGAAGTTCAGGGTTAACTGTAATTGTAACAGTATTCGACTGAGCCGGACTATTTGTTACACAGCCTTCAGAAGAACCCATTGTACAATAAACATTTTCCCCATCATTCAAAACAGAACTTGTAAATACAGGACTGTTTGCAGCACCAACATTCACACCATTAACAAACCATATATAAGATGGTGTTGTTCCTCCGTTGGTTGGTGTTGCTGTAAAC
>JBNGDT010000181.1:0-5045 GCA_049975305.1 Bacteroidales bacterium
TTGTTTGAACGGCAAAGATAAATAATTTAGGTGAAAGATTGAGTATTCATTTTGATTTTTATCTTCGCAGCCCGCCGGAGGCTGGTATCCTGCCTTTGGGAATGCTGTGATGTTTGCCCGCCCGGCAGATTGATTGACAATGAAATCCTGTCTGGGCGGATAGCAACAGCCGGCATGCCCAATGGCAGATTTAGGCCGAAGGCGGAGACCATGTTCCTAAGTGGCAATGATTTTCCCGCTGCCCAAAACAGGTTAACAAAATTAAGTTGTTGTTTGCATCTAAATAAATATGTATTATTTTTGTAGCCCTTTTGAATAAGGTTGAATTTTATTCATGTAACAACGAGATCAAAAATTAATTACCTTACTATTATGAAACATTATCAAACCAGTGACATACGAAACCTGTCTTTACTAGGGAATTCAGGCAGTGGAAAAACCACATTGGCAGAAGCCATGTTTTTTGAAAGCGGTGCTCTTCAACGCAAAGGCGATATATCAACCAAGAACACAGTTTCAGATTACAAGCCGGTGGAAAAAGAAAACGGCAACTCTGTATTTTCTTCTGTTGTGTTTGCTGAACACAAAGGGAAAAAAATTAATTTTATTGACAATCCAGGCATGGATGATTTTGTGGGCAACGTTATCACAAGCATGTACGCCACCGACACAAACCTGATGTTGATAAACTCACAAAACGGGATTGAGGTAGGGACTGAAATTCATAAACGGCAGACAGCAAAATACAATAAGCCTTTAATTATAGGAATCAATCACTTGGATCACGAAAAAACAAATTACGAAAAATCAATAGAAGGGATAAAGGAAACTTTTGGTTCAGCCGTAACAAGCATACAATTTCCGGTTAATCCGGGCATTAATTTTGACAGCATCGTGGATGTACTGACCATGAAAATGTACACATATAAAAATGGCAAATCTGAAGCAAAAGACATTCCGGCAGAACATCAGGACAAAGCCAATGAATTGCGTTCTGAACTGATTGAAAAAGCGGCTGAAACCGATGATGCTTTGATGGAAAAATTTTTTGAAGAAGAAACCTTATCAGAAGCTGATTTAATGAAAGGCCTGACATTAGGGTTGATTTCAGGCAGTTTATATCCTGTTTTTTGCTTTTCAGCCAAACCACAAACCGGCATTGATTTGCTGATGGATTTCATTGTCAATATAGCCCCTTCTCCGGATCAGGCTGAACCCATGAAAGACATTGAAGGCAATCCGGTTGAATGCAAAACAGATGCTCCCTTTTCAGCTTTTGTATTCAAATTATCATCAGAAGAGCACATTGGAGAAATACATTATTTCAGAGTAGCCTCAGGTGAAATCAGTGAAGGAATGGACGTTATCAACGTAAGCAAATCCACAAAGGAACGTATCACCCAGTTGTATGCCTGTGCAGGAAAAAACAGAACAAAAATTGAGAAAATTTCAGCGGGGGATATTGGTGCCACGGTAAAATTGAAAGTAACAAAATCCAATGAGACACTCAGATCACCAGAATCCAATGTTGAATTTCCACCCATTGATTATCCTGAACCCAAACACAGAAGTGCCATCCGGCCTTTGTCAGAAGGGGATGAGGAGAAACTCGGAGAATCGCTGAACAAGATGCACCTGGAGGACCCGACATTATTGATGGAACATTCCAAGGAGTTGAAACAGCTTATTGTCAGTGGTCAGGGAGAATATCATCTCAACATATTAAAATGGCATCTTGACAACATTTTTAATGTAGAAACTGAATTCATTGCTCCAAAAATTCCTTACAGGGAAACCATTACCAAAAGAGCACAAGCCTATTACAGGCACAAAAAACAATCCGGTGGTGCTGGTCAATTTGGAGAAGTACATCTGATTATAGAACCTGTTACCGAAAAAATGCCGGAATCATCAACCATGAAAGTTGGTGGCAATGAATATAAAATCAGCATACGTAATAAGGACGAATATCAACTTGAATGGGGTGGTGTGTTACAGTTTTACAATTGCATTGTAGGCGGCAGTATAGACAACCGTTTTATGCCGGCGATTTTAAAAGGCATCATGGAGAAAATGGAAGAAGGGCCTTTGACAGGCTCATACGCACGTGACATCCGGGTTTATATTTATGATGGTAAAATGCATCCCGTTGATTCCAACGAGATATCATTTAAACTTGCCGGACGAAATGCCTTCAGTATAGCTTTTAAAAATGCAGGACCAAAAATCATGGAACCCATATATAATGTGGAAGTGTTTGTACCCGGCGACAGAATGGGTGATGTCATGAGTGATTTGCAAAGCCGTCGTGCCATTGTTCAGGGGATGAGCAGTGAAGATGGTTTTGAAAAAATCCGTGCTAAAGTACCTTTGGCAGAAATGGGAAATTATGCGACAGCCCTGCGTTCCATAACAGGCGGGCGTGCTATGTATAACATGAGCTTTGATGCATACACCCAGGTTCCGGGAGATATCCAGGATCAACTGTTGAAAGCATACGCTGAAGCACAGGAAGAGGAATAAGCTTACCAACATAGGGCAACAAAAAAGGCTGTGTAAAACCACGGCCTTTTTTTGTTGAGCACCAGGACACAAATCAAGATTATCACGTTAGTCGTTCATACAAAGTGGGTTATTATCTCTGATATTGGTGATAAATCCAATTATTGAGAGTGTATCCGGTAATATAATAATAAGTAAAAATCTCAGCTTATTTCAGTTCAACCATAAGGGTATTTTTCGACACTTTATCTCCTGTTTTGACAAGGACTTTTTTGACTTCCCCATCAAATTCGGTCTGGATTCTGTTGCGCATTTTCATGGCTTCAAGCACCAGCACAGGTTGACCGGCTTTAACTTTATCTCCCGGCATTACCAATATCTCCTGAATAGTACCAGGTATGATAGCGCGAATTTCCTTTTCCATTTTTGAATTCCACTGCATAATATTCACATTTAGATTAACACCATTTAAAATATCAGGGCTAAAGCCCATTTTTCTTTTTGTTGTATCAACCCCCGACCTGCAGTCTGGGGTATGATACAAACATTAAGTATATAATGTTTTATTCGCAATTTAATTACCTTTTTCCATTACACTTTGTCCCTTGTTTTCTGTCTGTCCGGATTATCAACCGCCCTCATCAGGGATTTGACAGAAAGGTTTTCATTTTACCGGTAACAAACGTATGGCCTGAATAGTAACAAAATAAAGAACTATTATATTGTTTTTAGAAAGGAGGGATACCGTGCTTTTTAGCAGGCATTTTCCATTTTTTATTAGCTGAAATATCCAAAGCTCTTAATAAATGCTCCCTTGTTTCATTTGGTCCGATAACAGCATCCACATACCCTTTAGCGGCAGCCACATAAGGATTGGCAAATTTTTCTTTGTATTCAAGCACTTTTTTCTGCCGCATTTTTTCCTGGTCATCGGCTTCTTGAATTTCTTTTTTGAATATAATATTAGCAGCACCTTCGGGGCCCATCACAGCAATTTCAGCGGTAGGCCAAGCAAAAACAAAGTCAGCCCTAAGGTGTCTGCTGTTCATGGCAATGTAACCACCACCATAAGCTTTTCGCAGAATGACCGTTATTTTGGGCACAGAAGCTTCTGAATAAGAATACAGCATTTTTGCACCATGCCTGATAACACCAGCATGTTCCTGATCAACGCCTGGTAAATACCCTGGCAAATCAACCAGTGTAATAATCGGAATATTAAAAGCATCGCAATACCTTATAAAGCGGGCTGCTTTATCGGAGGAATCCACATCAAGTACCCCAGCGAGGTAATTGGGTTGATTGGCAACAAAACCAATGGTTTCTCCATCAATCCGGCCAAAGCCAATGATGATATTTTTTGCCCAATGCTGCTGAATTTCAAAGAAGTCAGAATCATCCACCAATGCCATAATAACATGGGTCATATCGTAAGGCTCACTCGGGTCAATAGGTACAATTTCATCAATTTGATACTTTTTTTTCGGTGGTTTGGCAGGGAAAACCTTAGCTTTTTGATTGTTGTTCCATGGGATAAAAGTGCAGAGTTTCTTGATTTGTTCGAAACATTCGTTTTCACTTTCAGCGTAAAAATGCACATTACCGGTAATTTTGGATTGTATTTTGGCTCCGCCGAGTTCTTCCATGGAAATTTCTTCCCCCAAAACGGTTTTTATGACACCAGGACCTGTAATAAACATTTTTGATATTCCATTGACGGTAAACACAAAATCAGTCAACGCCGGTGAATAAACGGCTCCACCAGCGCATGGGCCTAATACCACCGAAATTTGGGGGATGACACCACTGTTGAGGGTATTTCTAAAAAATATCTCACCATAACCAGCAAGGGAATTTACCCCTTCCTGGATACGTGCACCACCGGAATCATTAATACCAATCAATGGTACACGCATTTTTAAGGCATGGTCCATAATTTTAGTAATTTTTCTGGCATGCATCAAGCCGAGCGAACCACCGGCTACGGTAAAATCCTGAGCAAAAATACATATCGGATTTCCGTAAATGGTTCCCGTTCCGATAATCACACCATCGCCATGGAGTTTTTTCTTATCCATCCCAAATTCCCGGGCTTCATGTTCAACGAACAAATCATATTCGTGAAATGAATCATTATCAACAAGGTTGGTTATCCGTTCCCTTGCTGTTAATTTACCCATTGCAGCTTGTTTTCTAATTGCAGTGTCCCCTCCACCCTTTTGGGCATCGAGGCGACGTTGTATCAATTCTTTTGTCTTGTCATAATAATCACCCATAACTACTGGTTTTAGATTTCTTGGCTAAATTAAAACATTTATTTTTAAGACGACCAAATATTCAGGATTTATATTTAGTCAGAACACATAGAACCTTCTGTTCACTCGTGTATTTCAACACTTCATGAGATTTAACATTTTATCAACAAGGCATTATTTTCCTGTGCATTGGGTCACCCAAAATAGATTTTAGGTAGGTAATCTATTTCGCTTAAAATGCTTTTCATGTTCTTTTGTGCCGTCAAAAGAACCAAAACCTCGTGCCGG
>JBNGDT010000182.1:0-4984 GCA_049975305.1 Bacteroidales bacterium
AAAAAATATAAAGCTTCTGCCTCATATACAGTATTTTAGATAAGTAATCTGCGTTATAACGTCTCACGTTATCACCATGAAAGTTTTTTTAACATCGGATTACGCTCGCTGATCGCTCGCGTGATCCCGGACTGGGGGATAGTCAAGCCAAAAAGCCTACAGCCACATGTGTAGCTGAGGTGTTTTTATATCCCACCGAGTTTGACAGCAAACTCTTTTTTTTCAAAGGCCGAAGGCCTGACACAATTGTAACCAGGGGTGAGGGAGAAATTTTATTCGACCGAACCCCTGGTGTAAAAGTATCAATTCAGTTAGTTAATAAAAATTTATGTGACATACTTTAGGTTGCCGGATCTGCTGCATAATGAATCTCAAGAATATTTTTGCTTTGTTTTGTCACTTTATAACGATCGTCAATTTGCCTGCCTATTATCCATACAATATCACCTCCCGCACAAAGTATCCACTGTTGTTGTTTTTCATGTAAACTCAATTTCCGGTTGACAAAAAAGTCACTCAATTTCTGGAAATTATCCATGCCCAGTGGGATAAACCGGTCCCCCTTTTTCCAATGCCTCAATACCATTGGCAGTGAAATTTTATCCGCATCAAGTTGTGCCACATTCTTATCAGGATTAATAAAAAAATCAGCCGCATCCTTAACATCACCATACAAAACAAGAGGAGATGCAATTGAAAAATTCTTATCTTTTATAATATACTGACGTTCGCAAACAACATTTTTGGTTGCTTGCATAATCCACCGGTCGCTGGCCGAAACCAATTGATAATCTTTTGTCTGTACAAGTTTACCGGATGCACTGGCTGAATATAAATCCCGTATCTGGTTATAATTAAAGCCATAATCACGCAGCAGTTCATACAACAAATCCATGGTGACCGCATCATGTTGTATGTTAATAATGATATGGTCCTGCTTCTCTGTGAATATTTCAGGTTTTATCCTGTTTAGTAAATTTTCAAATACCGTAAGTGAACGTTGAACTCGTTCGGCATTTCTGTACATGATAGCTTTTACATCCGGGTGTATCTTTGCCATCTCAGACAACACGTCATGGCGGATTTTATTGCGTAAATATGTGGTTTCATCATTGCTTGAATCGTCACGCCAGCGGTACCCGTATTTTTCCAGCCAATATTGAATTTCAAACCTCGATACATCCAAAAACGGACGTATAATGTTCCCACTTTTTTCAGGAATACCAGATAAACCACGAATGCCACAACCCCGGATTTGATTGATCAACAGGGTTTCTGCCACATCATCCTGGTTATGTGCTATCAAAATATAATCACATGCTTCCTGTTTTGTCATATTTTCAAACCACTCATAACGCAATTCACGCGCAGCCATTTGTATGGATATTCCCCGTTTATCAGCATCCTTTTTTGTATCGAAATGTTTGATAAAAAAAGGATAACCCAATTCAGTAGATAATTTTTCACAAAAACCGGCATCGCCATCTGCCTCACTGCCACGTAAATGAAAATGACAATGGGCTACAATTACGTTTAATCCCAGCTTATGTGCAGCATGCAACATGGCAACGGAATCAGCTCCACCACTCAAGGCCAGCAGGTATTTATTTTGCTGATACTCCGGAACCAGATGTTGTAATCGATATTTCAAATGTTCTATTAGCATTGAAGTGTTTTTTGCCCCCAAACTTAACAATTGATAGGTAATTTATCAAGTCATAAAGAATTCTGTAAATATCGGTTACTTATGAGTCTCCCACCCAAAATGAGACGGGTTATGGGTTACCGTTCTTAACTGATATTAACCATTTTTAATTAATTTTAATTGTTTACAATATTATCCGTTTTTTATTATTTTTGATGTCCTGTTTATCAAATTGAAACCAATGATTGAATGGCTCGAACATCACATGGGGAGTTGTGCTTTCAAAGCATATACCGGCATGGATTGCCCTGGTTGTGGTATGCAGCGCTCCTTTGTAGAATTGCTCAAAGGAAACCTTTGGGAAAGCATTCGGTATTATCCCGGGTTAATACCAATGCTGATAACCCTGACGTTTTTGGGATTGCATTTGATATTTAATTTTAAACATGGTGCACTTGTTTTGAAAATTATGTTTATATTTACAGTAATTGTTATAATGAGTACGTATATCATTAAAATTTTAACAAATTATACCTTTAGTTTTTCGTAATAACAAAAATCAACCTTATGACAACTGAAAACAACAAACAGGGTTTTGAATTTGATCCCAATCAACAAAAAAAATCTCAGGAAAACAATCACGTATCAAGCGGGGATCAACAAAGCGAGGATTATCAAGGGAGTAGCAATGCAACAAGCCAGCAATCACAGCCAGCATCTTCCATTCAGGCAACCCCATCAAAAATGCAGCAACCGCTTCCAAATTCAGGAGGCATACTGGCCATGGGAATCATTTCGCTGGTTTTGTTTTGTTGCTGTTATGGGATTATCAGCATAGTGCTTGCCATTATTGCGTTGGTATTGTCATCAAAAGCACAACGGGAATATATGCAAAATCCCGACCTGTACACTTATAGCTCATTCAAAAACATGAGAGCCGGTCGTGTTACTGCCATCATTGGTTTGTGCCTTGCCGCTGTGATAGTTATCATTATGGTGATTGCCCTGGCTTCAGGACTGAATGTGCTAAGTACAAAAGATGCCTTGCATGAAATAGAACAAGCATGGGAATCTACAGGATACTGATGAGAAATAATTTATAATGATTTCTTTGATAATTATTTATGCAACACATAAAAGCAAGTCTGATTAATCTGGGCAATTTTTTGGGAAGTACCAAAAATGCACAACTTGAACAGGTTATTGAAAAGGCATACGTCGAAAATAAATGGTTTACTCCGGAATTCATCAGGCACAATCTGAATTACTGGGCCAGTAAATTAACTGACGAAACACTTAACACCTGGTTGAATCAGTATCCGGAAACTGCAAACAAGAACAAAACCGTGGGTATTATTATGGCGGGAAATATTCCCCTCGTGGGAATGCATGATATGATTAGTGTGTTGCTCAGTGGTCATAAGGCATTGATAAAAACCTCTTCTAAAGACAATGTCCTGGTTAAATCTGTAGTTGATTTTCTGGGTGATGATGAGCCTTCACTGAAACAAAAAATTTCCATAACTGATGATTTTTTCACAAATGTTGATGCCGTTATTGCCACCGGTAGTAACAATACAGCGAGGTATTTTGATTATTACTTCAAAAACATCCCCCATATCATCCGTAAAAACCGGAACGGTATAGCCATACTGGATGGAAACGAAAGCAATGAACAACTTCAGCGCCTTGCAAAAGATGTGTTTTTATATTTCGGTTTGGGGTGCAGAAATGTTTCCAAATTGTACATTCCTCAAAATATGGACGAAAAACGCATCCTCGACAACGTGGAAGCATTCAGGTATTTCACAGAACACAACAAATACATGAACAATCATCTGTATAACAAGGCCATTTTGTTGATGGATCAACAGGCATTTCTTGATAATGATTTTTTAATACTCAGGGAGCACACGGATATCGCATCGCCTGTAGCGGTTTTGTATTATGAACGTTATCATGATGTAAAAAACTTATTCAGCCAACTTGAAAAACAAAAAGACAAGATTCAATGCATTGCAGCAGAAAATATAGCCATTGATAATGCTGTAAAATTCGGGGAAACCCAACATCCAGACATCACAACTTATGCTGATGATATTGATACTATGAAATTTTTATTACATTTGTAAAAAACAAGAAATATCAACTGACATGGAAATCCTGACGCTACGAATTTTATCTCCTGAAAACTCAAATTTTATTCGAGACATTGATATCCCCGATGAAAAACGTTTTTACGATTTGCATCTTGCTATACAGTCAGCATGTGATTATGACTATTCTCAAATGACCAGCTTTTACATCAGCAATAAAAAATGGGAAAAAATCCAGGAAATCAGCATGGTTCGTATGGACGATGATGACAAAAATGCACCTGAACTGATGAAAGAAACTTTGTTGAAAAAATACTTATGCAAAAAAGGACAACGTATGCTTTATTTGTTTGATTTTTTCTCTGTCCGCATGATGTTTATTGAAGTGGTACGTGTACATACGATGACAGCAAAAGAAGCAAAACTGAATTATCCACGATGCATTCTCTCCGAAGGTAAAGCACCTCCTGCGCTCATTGTGGATGATTTTGATGTCTATCCGGAGGATGATCTTTTGGGTTCTGATGATATTGAAAACATAGATGATCTGGACATCTGATACCGCTATGTGTTCAATCCCGTCTGTCGCCGGACAAGCTCTGCATGGCAGACAGGATTCATAGTAACTTAGTATAATATGCAGCACAATAAAAAGAAGTTGCTTATAATTATCAGCGGCCCTACAGCTTCGGGGAAAACAGCAGTTAGCCTGCAGCTGGCGAAACATTTCAAAACAGAAATTGTTTCCTGCGATTCGAGGCAAATGTACCGTGAAATGAAAATCGGAACTGCTGTACCTGAACCAAACGAACTAACACAATACACTCATCATTTTATCGGGAAACTTTCCATTCAGGATTATTACAATGCCAGCATGTTTGAAAACGATATAACCAAACTGCTGAAAACGCTTTTCGAAAAACACAACATAGTGATTATGACAGGTGGATCAGGCATGTACCTGGATGCTGTCCTGTATGGTATTGATGAGATTCCCGATCCCGACATGAATATCCGTGAAGAACTCACACAACGATACAATAACGAAGGACTGGATCCATTGAGGTTTGAGCTCAAAAAACTGGACCCCGTTTGTTATGAACGCATTGATAAAAAAAACCATAAACGTGTTATCCGTGCCCTTGAAGTTTGCCTGAGCACAGGAAAACCTTTCAGCAGTTTTCATACACGTACACGTAAAAAACGTGATTTTGATGTGTTGCTCATCGGACTGAATAAAGAC
>JBNGDT010000183.1:0-4969 GCA_049975305.1 Bacteroidales bacterium
ACCATACATAGCACTGGCAACCTGGGTGTGATTGTGATTGCTTTCTTTTTTCATGGGTTTTATGTGTTTGTTTTTAACAAGGTAAATATAACCAATTTTTTTATTCCCATGTTGACAGGTTCGGGGATATTATACTTATGGTGATTTTTCTCGATAATACATCTTTTGTTTAAAACATTTAGCCTGTTTTGTGGTTTTTTCATCGGGCAAATTTCGTATTTTTACAAAAAATAATATTATGCGGAAATTCATGAAATTTCTGGTGAGGAAAGTGCCACGGCCGGTGCTGATACGTTTTTCATATGTATTCAGGTGGCTGATATTGCCATTTTACCTGGGAAAGAAATACGAATGCCCTGTCTGTGGTAAGCATTTTCGCAACATGCTGCCTTATGGCAACAAAGGCGAAGCAAACCGCTTGTGTCCCCGTTGCCTGTCTCTTGAACGGCATCGGTTGATGTGGTTGTTTTTACAGTCGGAGACCAATTTCTTTACTGACAAATTAAAAGTGCTGCATGTGGCCCCGGAACAACCCTTCTTGCCGCGTTTTAAAAAATTGAAAAACCTGGATTACGTTACCGGCGACCTGTACAGCCCCATTGCTGATGTCAAACTGGATGTGATGGATATGCCGTTTGACGATAATACCTTCGATGTGGTTATCTGTAATCATGTATTGGAACATGTTACAAGCGATATTAAAGCCATGAAAGAAATATGGCGGGTGTTGAAACCAAGTGGTTGGGCAATGTTGCAGGTGCCCATCAATTACAATAATGAGAAAACCATCGAAGATTTGAGTATCACTGATCCCAAAGAAAGAGAACGCATATTCGGGCAGTATGATCATGTGCGTTGGCATGGGTTGGATTATGCTGACAGGTTGCGCTCAGTTGGATTCCATGTGGATGAAAACCATTTTTTAAAATCATTTAATCCTGAACAAAGGGATATATACCGCTTGCCGGAAAAAGAAACCATTTTTGTGGCCTCAAAAAACAGGAAAGAGAAATGATTTTCATGTTCTTTTGTTCCGCCAAAAGAACCAAAAGCTCGTGCCGGAATAATTTTTGCGACCCACAAGCTGCTCGAAATCTATCCTGCATCATTCACAAAAAATAAATGATGTTTATGATTGAATTTAGTCTCTTTCCTTTAATTGTGATAGAAAAAAAACAGAGATTATCATTTCTGATGGTATTTAAGTTTCCCATTTATTTTTTGCAAGGAAGTAAATTTAGCTCACCTGCTGCGTTGCGAAAACTTTGAAGTAGGAAACTACATCTTCAGTTTCCGCGCCTTGCATCTGAACTAAATTAACTCCTGAATGAAGCAGGAGCAATCCCGAGATCAGCTATCCGCAAAAAAAAAGCGGATAGCCGCCGGGATTTTTACGATTTCTTCGCAGTGTGGGTGCCCGCAAAAATCATTCATGGCACTAATAAAAGTCCATCAGGCTGATGGTTCATAATGGGACGAGATTTTCACTATGGCCTTATTGGTATTCGCATTTTTTTCTGATGAATAATAAGATGTTGCCCGCTTTGCAGAAAAATACGATGTGGCGGTGGGTTCCTTTGCCAAGCCCGCCTGCCAACCGCTAACCCATAAATTTGGCGGGCAGGCTTTCTTGTTTGGCAGACAAGAAAGCGTATTAATACTGATATGTGTTTTTAATCCTGCAGAAACATCGGGTCCCAGGGAGGAAGCATGACAGGCTCATCATCCAGGATTTTCAGTATGGCATCGTCAATGTATTTTTTATGCGGAACGATTCTGAAGAGGTATTCATCAAACCATTCGTCAGAAAATGTAAGGTAACCATTGTGTCCGTAATCAGCGCCCCATGAGTTTTCAAATTGCCATTTGGTGGGGTTTTCATTGTCATCCACATCAACGGCTATTAGCAACATGGCATGCGATGAACCGCTTTCCCGGCTTTTGATGCGTTGTGCCTTATCCATGCCAAAAGGCATCCCGTACAGGGATTCAAAATCATAATTATCAATTAAAAGGCTGCCATCATCTTTGCTGAGTTGTTTCCCAACATCACAACTGACATACATGGCATTATTGTCTTTGATACTTGCTATGGCGATTTTTTTGAGTTCCTTGTTTGGTAAATTGATGTATTGCCAGTTTTGTCCTTCAATCACATTGCGGTCATATTCAATTTCATACAACTTATAATAGTCACGGGTTGGATCATTCATAAGCATGACATAATTATCCGGATTGTATTCAGGAAAGTGTTCATGGTAAAAACTTAGTGGTGTGTATTGCTTTGTTTCACCAATCTTATTGTTTTTGTCCACAAAGCGGTATTCAAATTCCTGCGGAGGCACGCCAAGGCTCAGGGTAAGAATACGGTAAACATCATGCATCATATCCATTTTTTGTTTACGGAGGCTCTCTTCATCGATACCTGTTGTTGACATTTCGCGTAAGATTAAAGCATGCTCACGTAATTTCCGGTTTAGTATCCGGCATAACCACGCAGTGTTGTTGGAATGGTACGTTTCCGGCATGGCTTTTTGTGGCACCAGCCCATATTTATCCACGAGGTTGGCAAAGGAATTCCATACGCCACCGTCACCAACCGGATTTTTGAATAACCATTCCACTTTCCGGTCATCCATAGGTTTGTCAGCCGTGGCAATGCAATTTTCAAGAAATAGGTTAGATTTCTCAAGCATATCGTAGAAATACAGGTAATTGGTGGAAAATTCAAAACTGCTGAGGTTTTTGTCCTGTATGATTTTTGGTCTGAGGCTGTTAAGGCTTGTAAACATCCAGCAACGACCAGATTTTTCCTGGTTGGTTATCCCGCTGACTTCTACTTTGTATTTAAAATGATGGTCAATTTTTCCGGCTTTTTTCCGGTTTATAGCCAATTCTTTTACACCATTGGCAGTGAGTGCATTCATGATGGCTATGTTATTTGCATCTTCAGCGTCAAATCCCTGTC
Organism: Bacteroidales bacterium; assembly: GCA_049975305.1. Classification (GTDB taxonomy): domain Bacteria; phylum Bacteroidota; class Bacteroidia; order Bacteroidales; family ML635J-15; genus JAQIBY01. Next base: position 2,969 of record JBNGDT010000183.1, read on the forward strand.
GTAAATTCTGAAGATCCTGATCTGTCAAACTTTGTTGTGCCATACATAAGATGCTTGCAGACAATACGATAAATCCTGTAATTACCCATTTTTTCAGCATAATTATGTTCTGTTTATTGTTGTTTTGTGTGTCAAAAATAATGAATTCTCAGAAAAAATCGCATGTTAACAGATTTATAACCCCAGTATCGCTGTTGCCAGTGAAAAATAGATGACAACACCGATGATATCTGATACTGAAGTAATCAGGGGAGCACTTGCCGTGGCAGGGTCTCTGTTGATTTTTGTAAATACATAAGGCAACAGTATTCCGATGAGGCTGCCTGAAATCACAGATAACACCATAGTCAGAGCAACTACCAGAATTACTTCAGGAGCTCTGAAACTGGCAATAAGGCTTATTCCTATAGCCATGGTAATACCCAACAGGAGGGATACAATGAATTCTTTCCCAAAAAGCCGCAGCCAATCTTTGTTTCTTACATCTCCTACAGCTATTGACCGTATCATCAGGGTGGCTGTTTGTGATCCTGCATTACCACTGCTGCCAATCAAAAGCGGAAGGAAAAACAAAAGCGATACATTTGCCTGTATGGTGCCTTCAAAGTGCGCAATGGCAGCGCCTGAAAATACATTCATAAATACCAGCAACGTGAGCCACAAAATACGTTTTTTGAACAGCAACAGAACGCTTGCTTTTACAGGGTTGATGATAGCATCCTGAAAAGAACCAAATTTATGAAAGTCTTCGGTTGTTTCTTCTTCGGCAATATCCATGACATCATCGAAAGTAACAATCCCCAGTAATAAACCTGCCGTATCAATAACCGGAAGCGCTATTCTGTCTTCATCTTTAAATACACGGATTGCCAATTCCTGGTCATTATAGGCATTGAGATACGCAAAACGATAATCCATGAGCTCGGCAATTTTTTGTTCCGGCCTGGCAAGGATGATTTCCCGTATTCTCAGGTCGTCAATGAGTTTTCCATTTTTATCTACCACATATATTACGTTCAGTGTTTCCGAATCCATGCCGTTTTTTCTGATGTGTTCAAGTGCTTGTGCTACTGTATAATCAGGTTTAATAGCAACGTATTCAGGTGTCATTAACCGTCCGATGGATTCTTCAGGGTAACCTAGTAATTTTGTGGTGATCTTACGCTCCTCGGGAGAAAGCATTTGTATAAGCCGCTGGCTGATTTCACCCGGTAGTTCTTCAAAAAATGCTGTACGGTCGTCCGGGTCAAGGTCGTTTAGCAGGCTGGCCAGTTTATGCGCATTTTTAGCCAATTCTATGATGATTTGTTCCTGCTTTTCGTATGAAATGTTCTGAAAAGTATCTTTTGCCAATTCATTTGGGAGAAGGCGAAAAACAATGACATCATACGGGTCATTTAACTTTTCAATGATTTTAGATACATCAGCAGGCGACAACTCTGCTAATTTTGTTCGCAGTGATTTCCATTCTTTTCTTTTAATCAGTTCCTCGAAATGGGCAATGGTTTTAGTCATATTTCTTCCTCCATACATTATTACCTGTAAAGGTCGAAATATGACCTTACAGGTGGGATTATTCTTTCAACTGACTATGATACGGGTCTTCGTTCATGTTGCATCATATTAAAATTAACAGGTGCAAAGTTAATTTTAATTTGAATAAAAAGAATGAAATGCCGGAAAAAAATATCGCATCCTTTGTTCATTCCGGTTTATAGGAGGTCAGCAGGCAAGCGTAATTTGTTAGATGGGTTGGGTTTACTGTTTAATGAATATCCGGTTTTTACCTAATATCTTTCAATGATTAGAAAACGCGTTATCATTAACTTATTGTCAAACTACATTTTATCAGGACATCCAAAAAATTACTATGTGAAATTTATTATTATTCTTAATCTCAAATCTATGTGGGCTATGTGTCCTACTGTGGTTCAAAAAACAGGGAGGATGTCAGGGTGGAACCACATAGGCACAGTAGAACACATAGGATTTCACATAGGG
>JBNGDT010000184.1:0-4964 GCA_049975305.1 Bacteroidales bacterium
TCCCCCCCGCGCTGGCTCATGCCATGCACTTCTGCTTGTTTGATATAATAGTTTTTATTCAGAGCGGCAGTGCCAATTGCTGCGGCAATGGTTAAAATACCTTGTCCGCCAACCCCTGCTAAAATAATATCGCGTTTCATGATGTATTGTTTTTATGTGTTAAACTTATTTTTTTGTTTTTTTTGCTGCACGTTTCTTTTTGGATGCAGTTTGAATACATTCCCTTTGTGGAATAAGGACGCTGACACCTTTATATGCAAGTTCTTGTTTTATAATCTGAACGTTTGCTTCATGGTGTTTTTTCAGCGGATTCATATAATGTACATGTTCTTCTGATACGCCCAGTCCTTTAACAATGTCAAAAAGCCGTCCTTCGGCGTGGGATATTTGACCACCGGTCATACCTGTGGTTGAATTATCAGAAATAATAACCACGATGGGTGAATTTTTAATCACAGCATCCAAAAGCCCTGTCATACCACTGTGTGTAAAAGTGGAATCACCGATTACAGCAACAGAAGGAACTAAACCGGCATCGGTAGCTCCAATGGCCATGGTTATGGAAGCGCCCATGTCAACACAGGAATTAATGGCATTGAAAGGTGGCAAAGCGCCAAGTGTATAACACCCAATGTCAGAAAATACCCGTCCTTCTCCATATTCTGTTAAGGCTTCATTTAAGGCAAGATACACATCCCTGTGGCCACATCCCTGGCAAAGTGCCGGGGGCCTGGTACTTACCATGTCAGGGACGGGTTTTCCTTTTTGTATGTCTATATCCAGGGCCTCAGCTACCAGATTGGGGTTGAGTTCTCCATCTCTGGGCAAGCTACCATTGAGGCGTCCGTGTATTTTGATACTATCATCATAAAAACCACGTACCAGGTTTTCAATGAATGGATAGCCTTCTTCAATAATCATGAGTTCTTCGCATTCTTCTTTTAATCTGTTCATGTGGTTGCGTGGCAAAGGGTATTGAGATATTTTCAATACATTGTAGGGGCACCCATCAGGATAATTCTCCATCACATAATTGTAAGCAATGCCACTGGCAACAATGCCTAGTTTTTTATCCTTACCTTCATAGAATTGATTGTAATCAGATGTTTCGCTGGCTTGTTTTAAAGCGGGTTGTAATTCAAGCAGTTTTTTGTAATTTTTCTTTGCAATGGCAGGTAAAAGCACAAATTGACGTAGGTTATCGGGTAGTGATGGTTTGTTTTGTTCTTTTTCTTTTTGCCGTTCAACGCCTGAACGGGAGTGAGCGAGCCTGGTGGTGATGCGTATCAATACAGGGACTTTGAATTGTTCAGACAATTCAAACGCATGATAAGCCATATCATAAGCCTCCTGCTGATTGGCTGGTTCAAGGATAGGAATCATGGCAAAATCACCATAAAACCTTGAATCTTGTTCATTTTGCGAAGAATGCATGCTGGGGTCATCCGCAGCAACAATAACCAATCCGCCATTTACACCGGTAATTGAGGCATTAACAAATGCATCGGCGGCCACATTGAGTCCGACGTGTTTCATGCATGCCATAGCCCTTTTTCCATGGTAGGACATACCAATAGATGCTTCAACAGCGGTTTTTTCATTGGCCGACCATGTTCTGTGGATTTTCTTTTCTGCAGCTTGTTTAGAGCGCTGTATGTACTCCATTATTTCAGTTGATGGTGTCCCGGGATAGGCATAACAACCGGATAAACCACCATCAATAGCACCTTGTGCAATAGCTTCATCGCCAAGTAACAATAATTTTTGCATATCTATAATTTTTTTATTTTAAGTTTTAATCTTACGAAAATAGAAAAATAAATTCAATAACCTAATGTCATGCAACATATTTGTTATAAAAGTGTGGAAGTTAAAATTTTATAATGCTGAAGTGTGTTTTATGAAGACATGCATTATCCCATGAGTAGGTAAAGAAGCAAGTTTCTCCATAATTTCATTTGTAATGAGATGAAAACCTTGTTCTTTGGGTGAAAGCTGCAATGTTTTGAGTGTTTGTGCGGACATATTTTATAAGATTTAACAAAAGTAATAAACATCACAGATTTTTATTAACAGGGCATGTTTATAACTTATCAAAACGAATCAAATATAGCAAATATTGCATTTAAGATGTTGAAAATATATTAAATAATTAAATCAGGAGGGTTTGAATATCCTTTTGCCAGCAATCCTTATTATAAACAAGTCTTTGTTTATAAAATATCAACTTGAAGAATTTTAGAAAGACATCCTTTCAATATTTTTAATACCATAAAAAAACGTAAAAAAACTAAATTTTGAAAAAAGCAAAAATATTATATATGAAGTGGCATTTTAGCAAGGCCATGTTTATGTTTTCTTGTCTCATGGTCAGTGTAATAACATTACATGCCCAAAGTGACAAAAGACTATGGAAAGAAGCGGAACAAAGTTTAGTGGTTCATGATTATCGAAATGCACGCATAAATTACAACATGTTGTTGGAAAGGGATGAAGACAATGCAAATTACGCTTTCAAAATCGGGTATTGTTATTTGCATGAAGAAAAAGAAAATAATGTTCAGTTAGCGATTAAATACCTGGAAAAAGCAAGAGAAAATATTTCAACACAGTACTCTGATAATTTCAGGGAAACCAAAGCTCCTGCGGAAACTGAATATTTTCTTGGTGTGGCTTACCGTTTACAAGCTGATTATCAGAAAGCCCTGGAACATTTTAAAAAATACAAATCTTATGGTGAGTATAAACTTGATGGTCTGAATGAGGAACTGATAGACCGGGAAATATCCAGTTGTGAGTTTACCCTGGATAATCCTCCTGAAGAATTTCAGGTAAAAAAATACAGTTTTGATATTGATGTTCCTGAAGGTCAGTATTTAAGGTGTCCTGTTATTAGTGGTAACGACTCTGTTTTTGTTTATACACTTGGGGATCAAAATATTTACCCTCCTGATATCAATATTAACAGGGAATTATATCATCTTCCTGTTGATGACATTTATTTTTCAACATGGGAAAATGATGGCTGGACAGCGCCGGAAAATATCTCTGAAGACTTGGGTGTAAATGGATTCGCCATGCCAACATACATTTCATATGATGGTAAAAAGTTGTTGCTGGTTAAGGATGATGGTGATGATGGAAACATTTATATGTCAGAATTCAAAAACGGCCAATGGAAAAAAATTAAAAAATTAGGCAACAATATTAATTCCAATAAATGGGAAACCCATGCTATAATGAATAAAGATGAAACAAAAATGTATTTTACATCAGCCCGAAGTGGTGGTTTTGGTGGTTTGGATATTTATGTTTCCTCGCGTGAAGATAAAAACGATCCATGGCCGGAGCCATCTATTCTGGGCGATGCAATAAATACAGAGCTGCATGAAGAAACACCATTTTTGCTCGAACAAGAAAATCAGTTGTATTTTGGCAGTGAAAAGCATGGAAATATGGGCGGTTTTGATATGTTTGTTTCTGTATATGATTCAACGAAATCCAGATGGAAATATCCTATTAATTTGGGATACCCTTTCAATACAGTTGGAAATGATTTGGCATATATTGTTTCGTTTAAGGATTTATTTATCTATTGCCCTCAAAACAGTAACAGACGCAGGGAGGGATTGAGCGGTTCGGATTGTTTTAGTTTAATCATGCCCCCCAGGGAAAGATTGTTTACGCTTAAAGGAAAAATATTTATCCCACAGCTCGATAATCAGATACCTGCAGACCTGAAAATTGTTGCTATTGATAATGCAACAAATGATACCATATCAATACATGAGCCGTCCCCTGATGGTAGTTTTGTTATAAAAGACCTTCCTGCTGAAGATATTACTCTTGTTGCCATGAGTTCTGTGAAAGTACAAAATCAAATTATTGAGGTTAAAATCCCTGACAGTTATGACAGAATTCAATACCCAATTGATTTTTATTTGAATGCTTCAGAATTGGCATTAAAAGAAATGGAAGCAGAGGAATTGGCTTTGAATCAGGAGGCAGAAGACACATCACAAGTTGTTGAAAAAGAAATAGAAGCGATTGCTTTCCGTGAGGAAGTGGAAATAGAAGAAGTTCAAGCGGAAACAATAGAAAAAGAACCGGTGTTTGCTCAAACGGAACTTGTTATCGAGCCTGTCTTTTTTGATTTTGATAAAAGCAATATCAAACCCCAATATATGGATAACCTGAATAAGCTTGCTGATTTCATGACAGAAAACCCCGGATTTAAAATAGAAATTCACGGCCATACAGATCATATAGGTACAGAATTCTATAACATTGGTCTTGGACACAGAAGGGCAAATTCCATCAGTGATTTCCTTGTACAAAATGGGGCAAATGAAACCAACATTATAACAAAATCATTTGGTGAATACAGGCCGGTAGCCAAACCCATTCCATCTGATGCTGCAAGAAAATTTAACCGCCGTGCAGAATTTAAAGTTATTGGAGCGTATGATAATGTAATGGTGGCTTCGGTTATTGTTCCTGAAAGATACAGGGTCTATGGTTCCGATTACCATGACTACAGGGCGGTGAATTCCAATGATAATTTCTCATCCGAAAATGCTGATTTGAATGGAAAGTATTTAATTATTGGGGGTAGTTTTGTATATCATGGTAATGCCAAAAAGGCTGCTTCAAGGTATGAGAAAATGGGTTATACCTGCCATATTTTACATGCTGACAATGGTTTTGAAAGGGTAGCTATTAAAGCCTTTGAAACCAAAGAAGATGCAGTGCAACAACTTCCTGCCTTACGTCAGGCTACATCGGTGAATGAGCTGTGGATACTGACCCAGTAATAAGCATTCCTGTTTTTACTAAACATTAAATTTCCGTTACTAATCAGTCATAAAGGTTTCTGTAAATTTCGGTTAATAACGGTTAACACAGGTTAAAATCGGTTACTTATGAGTTCCCCACACAAAATGAGAGGTGTTAGGGGTTAGGGG
>JBNGDT010000185.1:0-4891 GCA_049975305.1 Bacteroidales bacterium
AATCCTCCGGTATATCAATAACCGAGAGCCAAATTAGTGATTTTGGTTCTTACCTGGAAAACGAAAGTGATCCAATATTCAGTGCTTCAACAGCTTATAACATTACCAGTTTTGATACCACTGTCTGGAACAATAAACTTGACAGTGAATCAGACCCGCTTTTCTCAGCCTGGGATAAATCCTCCGGTATATCAATAACCGAGAGCCAAATTAGTGATTTTGGTTCTTACCTTGAAACGGAAACTGATCCTGTGTTTGGAACTTCACTTGCAGCAGGAATCACAGATGCAGATACAGCAAGCTGGAACAGTAAATTGGATGTTGAAACACAAAACCTGTCCGATGTACTTTCTGTTAACAACGATGGAGGTGCCGTGCAAATAAAAAACATTGCAGACCCCACAGATGATCAGGACGCTGTCACCAAATCTTATGTTGACAAACTTGAAAACAGGATATTTGAGTTGGAATACAACGCCGGTAAAGATACTGTTGTGGATTGTGATGGCAATGTGTATGACATATTGAAATTTGGAGATCAGTATTGGTTTGCTGAAAACCTGAAATCCACAACATACAACGATTGCACTGATATACCTAAAGTAGAAGATGCCGGCACCTGGTCAGGCCTCTCTACACCTGCTTATTGCTGGTATAATAATGATAGCTCAGCAAATGCTCAAAATTATGGTGCATTGTACAATTGGTTTGCTGTGAATACTGGAAATTTATGCCCTGAAGGATGGCGCGTACCCACCGATGAAGACTGGAAAGCACTGGAAATGTTCGTGGGCATGTCGCAGGCAGCGGCCGATACCACAGGGTACCGGGGTACCAACGAAGGCGCTAAGCTGGCAGGATCCGGTTTATGGCATACGGGGACTTTAAGCGGACAGCCTGAATTTGGCAGCAGTGGTTTTGATGTTGTCCCTGGTGGTAATCGTGATCATAATGGAGATTACTACGTTTATGATGCCTATATGGGATACCAATGGAGCAGTACAAATTATAGCCCCAGCAATGCATTACTGCGGCTTATTCAATACGATAGAAAAACCGTTTACAGGAACAGTGGAAATAAAAAGTATGGTATGTCCGTACGGTGCGTGAGAGATTAAGTGCGCACTGATGATGATTAGTGGCACAAAGGTTTACCCCGCCTGCCCCCCGTTGAATCTACTTATTCAACTGGGGAAACGCATCGGGGTGAAACTATTTTTGTTTCGTGGGGCGCATTGTGTCATTATGCCTAAATATCAAATATAATTCATGTCTTTTTTCTTAGCGGCTTTTCAGCCAGAATAGCTCCCATTTGTGTAATAACTTACCCAGATGATAACCAGTAAATTACGCAGGGAGATGTGGTTGCCATAGCTGTTAAAGCAGAATATCCTGACGATAATGTAAAATTTTGAATTTTAAATAATTCAGGTTACATTTACACCATTTGAATTAAAGCGATTAAAGCGATGTATGAAGAGATGCTGAATAATGATGTCAACAATCCACAGAGTGATGCGCATTCAAAATGGCGTTATGAAATGGTAGAATTGATTGCTGATAAATTCGATCTTGACAGGTTTGGGGTGGAAGCCATGTATTTGATTGGCAGTACAAAAAATTACACCGCCGGGCCTGAAAGCGATATTGACCTCCTGTTTCATTTTAAAGGAAACGATCCCCAGAAAAGAGAATTAAAAGCATGGATTGAAGGATGGAATTACGGATTGACAGCCATGTATGGTCATAAAAATGGAGAAGATCCCCCGGAACAGCTAATAGATATGCATATCATTACTGATGATGACATCAAAAACAAAACTAGTTATGCTGTTATGATAGGGTCACTTCACAACAGTGCCAGGCTGATAAAACGCAAATAATATGGGAACAGCTTGTTTTTTTGTAGCCGATTTGCACGGCCATCCTGACAGGTATGAAAAATTGTTTCATGCCATCCGGAAGCAACAACCTGATGCTGTATTCATTGGTGGCGATATACTGCCCGGTATCAACATCAGCGAAGCCTACAAGGGTGATTTTATTTGTGACTATGTAAGAAACCATTTGAAACAACTGAAAAAGGAACTCAAACACCATTATCCGAGAATTTTTGTCATCATGGGCAACGATGACCCGAAATCAGAAGAACAAAATATAAAAACCCTTGAAGAGGAAGGGCTGTGGGAATACGTGCATTTTAAAAAACTGTCCCTTTCAGGATACAACATTTATGGGTATGCTTATATACCGCCTACCCCTTTTATGCTGAAAGACTGGGAAAAATACGATGTGTCTGTTTTTGTTGACCCCGGTTGCGTGCATCCAACTGAAGGTGCTCGTACAGTGGAACCCATTGAGGATATTACCTTTACAAACATCAGTAAAGATTTAGAAAAGATCTCTGAAAAAGAAGACATGGAAAATGCTGTTTTCCTGTTTCATTCCCCTCCCTATAATACCTGCCTTGACAGGGCTGCTCTTGACGGAAAAATGGTTGATTATGTCCCCCTTGATGTGCATGTAGGTAGCATTGCCATACAGCGGTTTATTGAAGATAAGCAGCCCTACCTGACCATGCATGGCCATGTGCACGAAGCATCATCCATTACAGGACAGTGGATGCAAAAAATCAAAAAAACAGTAGCTTGTTCAGCGGCTTATCATGGACCAGAACTAGCTCTTGTTTCCTTTGTCCTGGAAGATTTGTCAACACTGAAAAGAGAAATTATATAGATGCGGATGGATATTTAACCTGATCAATATTGCAGGTAAGCTTATTTAGCTAAAGAAAAATGAGTTTTAATGTCATGCAATAATTCACAAAAAATATTGTTTTATTCTTGATGATAAAAACTTACCTTTGCAAAATGAATTTAAGAAGACCAGCCATATTGTTTTCAGCAGCGATTATGTTTCTTTTAATGTCTTGCAGTGAGTATCAGAAATTACTCAAAAGTGAAAACTATGAGCTTAAATATGAAAAAGCTGTTGAATATTATGAAAATGAGGATTATTACAAGGCTAAAAACCTGTTTGATGAGTTAAGAAACATTTACAAAGGAACGGAACGGGCTGAGAAAATATATTACCATTATGCTTATTGCCTGTATGCCGAAGGGGAACTTTCGGTGGCAGCCTATCATTTTAGTCAGTTTGCCAAAATCTATCCCAACAGCCATTTCATCCAGGATGCCGAATTCAGAACAGCCATGTGTTTTTATGATCTTTCCCCTGATCCATCACTTGATCAGTTTTTTACAAAACGCGGCATAGATGCGTTTCAGGCCTTTTTGAACAAATATCCGCAAACCGAATACAAAGACACAGTCAATAAGCTGGTTGACAAATTGCATCACAAGCTGGAAACGAAATCCTACAACAACGCCTATTTGTATTATAAAATCGGAGAATACAAAGCGGCGATCACAGCATTACAAAACAGCATTGAATCTTATCCGGGATCACCTTACAATGAGGATGCACGGTTTTACATATTGAAATCGTGGTATATTTATGCCAGGGGAAGCATACATGAGAAACAGAAAGAACGATATGAAAAGGGGTTGATAGCATACCATAAATTGGTAGATAATTACCCGGAATCTGAATATATTGATGAAGCAAACAAAATAAAAGAACAAATTGATAAAAGTTTAAAATAATTGCAATTATGGATTTTAAAAGATCAAAGGCACCAGCGAATATTAAAACGCTTGACTTCGACAAAGTATCAGAAGGTGCTGAAAATATCTATCAGGCAGTGATCATTTGCGAAAAACGAGCCAATCAAATTAGCGTGGATATCAAACAGGAATTGAGCCAGAAATTGGAAGAGTTTGCCAGTTATACGGATAACCTCGAAGAAATCTTTGACAACAGGGAACAAATTGGGATCAGCCGTTATTACGAAAGCTTGCCCAAGCCAACAGCCCTGGCTATTGAAGAATACCTCAATGGTGAGTTGTATTTTAGGAATCCTGAAGATGATGAGCCTCAGGCATAAAAAAATATTGCTTGGTATAACCGGGAGCATTTCAGCTTATAAAGCTGCTTATCTATGCAGGCTTTTAGTGAAGGAAGGGGTAGAAGTGCAGGTTGTTATGACAGAAATGGCCAAAGAGTTCATTTCTCCATTGACTATGTCCACCTTATCCGGGCACCCCGTGCTTGGACAAACTCACGATTCCCGCTCAGGAGCATGGACAAACCACGTTGCTCTGGGATTATGGGCTGATGCTTTTGTGGTGGCGCCTGCCTCATTGAATACAATAGGGAAAATGGCGCATGGCATCGCTGATAATTTGCTTACTACCATTTATTTTGCTGCTAAATGTCCCGTTTTTATTGCACCTGCCATGGATATGGATATGTTTGAACATCAGACCAATAAAGATAATATTGCTATACTCAGGAAAAACAAATGCCATTTTATAGAACCTGGTACCGGAGAGCTGGCCAGCGGACTTACAGGAAAAGGAAGGTTGGCCGACCCCGTTGATATTGTCAAAGTGCTTCAAACCTATTTTAAAAAAAAATTAAAGATTAAAGGCAAAACATTCATTGTAACTGCCGGCCCTACCTATGAAAAAATAGATCCCGTCAGGTACATTGGTAATTTTTCCAGTGGAAAAATGGGTTTTGCCATTGCTGAGCAACTGGCTGAAAACGGGGCTCAGATTTTACTGATTACAGGGTCAACGGCTCAGAAAACACAACACGAAAACATCAAACGCATCGACATTACCTCTGCAAAAGAAATGTACAATGCTTGCATCAAACATTTTCCGGGTACTGATGGTGCTGTTATGGCTGCTGCCGTCGCTGATTATGCCCCTGTATCTTCTGAAAAGAAAAAATTAAAACGACAGGGAACAAATATGCATCTTGT
>JBNGDT010000186.1:0-4882 GCA_049975305.1 Bacteroidales bacterium
GATCTGGGCATTGCAATGGATTTTTCCCGCTCACGATATCCACTCTATGCCATACTTACCCGGTTTGTTGATCCACAGAACATCCGGATTTAACATGCCTCAACATGTTTTAATTTTACTGGGATACCCGGTGTTTTTGCTCAATCTTTTTCTGTTATTTAAACTGAACAGCCAATACCAAATTGTTGCGAACGCTAATTTTCTGATTGCATGGATGTATGTGTTTGTGTCGTGCACCGATTATCGTTATCTGCATTTTTCTCCCGGCTTATTATCTGTATCACTGGTACTGATTATCCTGTTTTTATTGTTTCAGGCCACCCAAAAACGCCATGCTTTGTCAGAAATGTATTTTTCAGGATTGCTTCTGATGTCCGCAGCCTTGTTCAATGCCATCGTAGTGATATTTATTCCCTTTGTTTTCCTGGCATTGATTGCCACAAAAAGACCCAACTGGCGCGAGTATGCCGGTTTTATCATGGGCTTGTTAACAACAGCCTTACTGACAACAGGTATATTGTACCTTACCAATAATCTTGACACCTTACATCACTTACCTGGATTGAATGCTGTGTTTCCCGGGTTAAACATCCCTGATTACAAGAACATTTTACATGATTTTATCATAAGCATTTTCACCATTACAGCCATAATTCACCTCCTGAGAAAAATGGCATCCCATAAAATCATGGTACGAAAATATTTTTATGTGATCAATATTCTGCTGATAGTAACTGTTATCATTTATTTCTTTGTGGACATGAACATTATTTTCAGGTTTTATTTGGGAATTCCGGTTAGCTTTATTTTGACCCATTTTGTCATTTTTACAAAATACAGGTACCTGAAACAAAGTTTCTTGTGGTTTATGCTTATAATGATGGTGATTTCAGAAGTACTGGCGGTTTTTAATAATTTGAGCTGACCATTCCGTTTTCTTTCTATGATAAACACTTTCTGTTTTTATTTGTTGCCTGTATAGTGTTTGTTCAGGCAGTGAGACGCTAAGTGGTAGGTTATTAATAATTAATACAGTTTTCGTGATCAGCCGGGCAGATGAAAATAAAAACGTATTTTTGTATTTTAATAAACAGTACAAACAGCTTTGAAACATGAATGATAAGGCAAAACAAAATAAAGTAATCCGTGATGTTACGGCAAATGAATACAAATACGGATTCACCACAAAAGTTAGTCAGGATATCATTCCCAAAGGCCTGAATGAAGATGTTGTGAGGACAATTTCAGAAAAAAAGCAGGAACCCGAATGGATGCTTGATTTCAGACTTAAGGCTTACCGTAAGTGGAAAACCATGAAAATGCCGGACTGGGCACACCTCAATATTCCAGAAATAGATTATCAAGACATTGTGTATTATGCCGGCTATAAGAAAAAGGAAACACCTTCTTCGCTGGATGATGTTGACCCTGAAATACGTGACACCTTCAATAAGCTTGGTATCCCGCTTGAAGAACAAAAACAAATAACAGGCATTGCCGTGGATGCCGTGATGGATTCATCATCAGTTAAAACGACATTCCAGGAAAAACTGGCCGAACAAGGCATCATTTTTTGTGCATTCAGCGAAGCGGTACAAAAACACCCTGACCTGGTTAAAAAATACATGGGCAGTGTAGTCCCGACCGGCGATAATTTTTTTGCGGCACTGAATTCTGCCGTTTTCAGCGACGGGTCTTTTTGTTATATCCCCAAAGGCGTACATGTTCCCATGGAGTTATCAACCTATTTCAGAATTAATGCAGCCAACACAGGTCAATTTGAACGGACACTTATCATAGCCGAAGAAAGGGCTTACGTTTCTTACCTCGAAGGATGTACCGCCCCCAAACGTGATGAAAACCAACTGCACGCAGCCATCGTGGAAATCATTGCCAAAGACGATGCAGAAGTTAAATACTCAACCGTTCAAAACTGGTATCCCGGAAATAAAGATGGCAAAGGCGGCATTTACAATTTTGTTACCAAACGGGGCTTGTGTCAGGGGGATAATTCAAAAATCAGCTGGGCACAGGTAGAAACCGGATCAGCCATCACATGGAAATACCCGTCAACTATTTTGAAAGGCGACAATTCGGTATCTGAGTTTTACAGTGTGGCTGTCACCAACAATCATCAGCAGGCAGATACCGGGACAAAAATGATACATCTTGGTAAAAACACACGCAGCACAATAATCTCAAAGGGTATTTCTGCCGGATACAGCAATAATTCATACCGTGGACTGGTAAAAGTGTCGAAAAACGCCAAAAATGCACGTAACTACTCCCAATGTGACAGCCTGTTGCTTGGAGACAAATGCGGAGCCCATACTTTTCCGTATATTCATTCCGATAACGACACGGCTGTGCTGGAACACGAAGCAACCACATCAAAAATAAGTGAGGACCAGATTTTCTATTGCAAACAACGTGGTATTTCCGAAGAAGATGCCATCGGTCTTATTGTTAACGGCTATGCCAAAGAAGTAATCAATAAACTGCCTATGGAATTTGCCGTGGAAGCCCAAAAATTATTGCAAATTACACTGGAAGGTTCAATTGGATAATGAAAACAGGAGTATGACTTATCATGGAACAACATACCGTTTGAATTTACGCCGTTTTTTTGGAGCAGCGGAAACCATTTACCCCTGTCAGGCATGGTCTTTCCCTTACTGCCCTGACTGCAACAGTGAGGTTTTCCCCAGGATAATAAATGTACATTTATTGTCAGTCATTTATTTATCTGAATCCAGACAAATTTTTAAACATTAAAATACATTTTGAAATTTAATTAAACACAAAATACAATGCTAAAAGTCAAAAATTTACACGCAGAAATTGAAGGGAAAGAAATCCTGAAAGGCGTAAACCTTGAAGTTAAACCGGGTGAAATTCATGCCATTATGGGCCCAAACGGAAGCGGAAAATCTACTCTGGCTTCAGTACTCACCGGCCGTAATTTATTCACCGTAACCAAAGGGGAAGTTGAATTCATGGGTGAAAACCTGCTGGAGATGGAACCGGAAGAACGGGCTCGTAAAGGATTGTTTCTTAGCTTTCAGTATCCGGTGGAAATTCCGGGCGTTAGCATGACCAATTTCATGAAAACAGCCGTAAATCAAATCCGTGAATACCATGGCAAAAAAGCCCTTTCATCGGCTGAGTTTTTAAAATTCATGCGCGAACGCAAATCCCTGATACAACTGGATACGGCCCTGACAAACCGCTCTGTAAATGAAGGGTTTTCTGGTGGTGAAAAAAAGAAAAATGAGATCTTTCAGATGGCCATGCTTGAACCCAGACTCTCCATTCTTGATGAAACTGACTCAGGCCTGGATATTGATGCCCTCCGGATTGTGGCCAATGGTGTCAATACCTTCAAATCCAAAGACACCTCCACGATTGTCATTACGCACTATCAACGCCTGTTGGATTACCTTGTCCCTGATGTTGTGCATGTGCTGTATGATGGCAAACTGGTTAAAACCGGTGATAAAAGCCTGGCGCTTGAACTTGAAAATAAAGGCTATGACTGGATAAAAAACGAATTGGATTAAAGCTTCACAACTATGGAAATCAACGATTATACCAAGGCTTATACCAACCTGAAAAAATCACAAAACAATGTTTTTCCTGATGTTATAAGAAAGGAAAAAGATGATGCTTTTGATTTTCTGAAAAAACATGGTCTTCCCGGAAGGCAAGATGAACGGTACCTTTATCTGGATTTTGATGTTATTTTCGATAAAAGGTACTCACTTGTATTACACAAACAAAAGATTGAATCTGACCTCAATGAATTTTTCCATTGCGAAGTGGAAAATCTGGATACGGAATTGATATTGTTGTCCAACGGGTTTTATTATGACAGCATTCATAACGGAAGTCTGCCTGATTCTGTCATTGTATGCAGCATGCAGGAAGCATTCCATAAATACCCCCCCTTGGTTTCGGAACATTTCAACCGGTATCTCAGGGAGCACGGTGATGGCTGGGCAGCACTGAATACCATGCTGGCGAATGATGGTGTATTTATTCATGTCCCTGACAATATCCATGTGCCCAAACCCATACAAATTGTAAACCTGACTCATGGTTTTTACGAAAAGGAATTGTTTCAACGCAACTTGTTTGTTGTTGGTGAAAATGCATCACTGAAACTTGTTTTGTGTGATCACAGTCTCAACAACGCAAAAACTGTTTCTCATCTTACATCAGAACTGTATGTCGGGAAAAATGCCGGATTACAGATATACAACCTTCAAAATGAACCGGATGGGAACAATATCTTCAATCACATGGCAGTACACCAGGAAACAGGATCAGAACTTTTATCCTTTGCTTTTTCACTGCACAGCGGGAGCATACGGAATAATATTTATGCTACACTAAACGGCCCTCATGCAAACAGTAATATTTTTGGTCTTACCTTATCCGACAGACAACAACACATGGATAATTTTGTTTTTGTGGATCATGCTGTGCCGGATTGCACAAGCAATGCGTTCTTTAAATCAATATTGGATGAATCTTCCAGTGGTGCATTCAGTGGACGCGTGCTTGTACAAAGAGATGCACAACGTACCACAGCCTCTCAAACCAACAATAATATCTGCCTGACCAATACCTCGCAAATGCGTATAAAACCCCAGTTGGAAATATACGCTGATGATGTAAAATGTTCACACGGCGCCACTATTGGCCAGCTCGATGAAGAAGCCATGTTTTATCTTCGATCACGTGGCATTGATAAAGCCGAAGCACGTTTTATGATGATGTTTGCTTTTGCCAATGATGTGATTAGGAAAATTGACATCGAACCCTTGCGAAATCGTGTTGAAAGCCTGGTATCTAAACGGTTGAGGGGAGATGAGATCCT
>JBNGDT010000187.1:0-4860 GCA_049975305.1 Bacteroidales bacterium
CAGTAGCAGGATTGGTAAGTGAGGTGGTAGAAACTTTCAGGTTCCAACCAGTTTCAAGTCCTGCTGGAATCCATGTTACCAAAGCAGATGTTGGTGTCATGTCAGTAGCCTCAATGTCTGTTGGCGCTGGACAAACCTCTTCGATTGTCAGGTCATATGTCGGGATACAGTAAGGAGTTGGATAAACATCAACCATGATGTAATATGTGCCAGCAGTCAGCACAACACTTTCAATGCTGTGAGGAGAAGCATTTGGGTTGGTTGATATATCCATCAATAAGTCATTATCGGGACATGATTCAAATATTCCAACCCCTGTCCAGGAAGTTGCTCCGGGATCGAGGGTGATGGTTACAACCACGTCACTTGTTACGGTAATTTCATAAATGGCATCTTCACCACCATCATAGTAATTCATGCTGGTTTCGTTATAAATGTCGCCTAATCCGCAGTTGGTTTGTCCGGTATCGGTGTATGGTAAAGCGGCAGGCAATTCCACAGTAAACGGATTGCTGCAATTTGCACCGAGGGGGGGTGCTGCTTGTGTGACAGTGACTGTCCAGTTCTGAGTAGTTGTGCCGTCTTCTGCGGTTACCATATAAGTTACCGGGACACTAAAATTATTGGCTGTAACGCCGGATTCCTGTGGTGTGACGCCAACAGTAGCGGTAGCACCTGTAGAAAGGGTAAAATCAGCCACGAGGTTGGTAAGGTCAGCGGTGAAATCCACTTCTATGTCAATCTTATGGTTGACCTCATCAATGGTAGCAGGCCCGGTTTCTTCGGGGAAACTGTAAGTAAGGATGTCTGTTTCGGTGTTCATCTCACGAATAGTTACATCATCAATACCAAATCCATAATATGTTGCAGCTGAATAGGTTTGGTGGAAAGCAATGTAAATGTATTGTCCAGCATAGGTTGACAAATCAAGGGTATGTTTTGTCCAATCCGTGTTGGTACAGTCATAAGTGCCAAGATTATCTGTAAAACTGGCAGGATTAGCATCGGTTGTTGACACCAATACATCGTATGTGTTGTTATAGTAGGAACTTTCAACAACATCATACCATTCAATAAGCAAATTGTCTGATGTTATGATGATTTCAGGTGTAATTAAATAGTCATCTGCATTACCCATTCCGTGAGCAGTCCATGCACCGGAATGTGGTGTAATGTATACATTATCTTGTGTCCATGTGGTCCCGTCACTATCATTGTCAATTACTGTCCAGCACCATGTAGTCCAGTCGCCGTCAAAATCTTCAGTCCACGGAAAAGTAGCAACGGGAAAACATTCTTTATAAGAAAAGTTGGCCGTGATGTTATCAACAGCGATTTCATCCCTGCTGCCAGTTCCTGATACGTCATCAGAATACCATCTTAAGAATAGGCTGTCACCTGCATAAAAGGTGAATCCCATATCCTGATCAGTTATTGACATGGTTGTTTTGTTCCAGGCGGGTGTGCCATCCTGTAGTTCAGGCGTTGTAAATAAAAATTCGTCAATGGGACTCCAGTTTATTCCGTCAATAGAAAATTCTCCGTTGAAAGAGTTTGCGCGGTCTTCGTCATTATAGACCCACAAATCGTAAGAAAGACTTACAGTGTTTACAGAATCACCGGTATTGTTTTTTACAATCATACCAATGTAGCCGGGGGAAAAGTCTGTTCCTGCAGGTTGTACCCCAAGGGCATGATTGCCTGTTTCGACTTCAAAAGCATACACACCGCCAGTTGTTACCCCGCCGGTAGATGTGCCACGGGCAAAGTCTCCGGTTGTGTTTTCAACGCCGAAATCTTTGTCGCCGTCGCTCATGCCAAATACGGCCCAGCCGTCGGCATCCAGTTGTCCGGCTGCCGGAGTAGTTGCAAATCCGGTACCGTCAAAAGTGCTTTCATTGATACCGGTAACCGTGGTTTCAAAATCAATGGTGTGATCGGTTTCAACGGCCGTAATGGACCATTGTGCGTTTACCTGCAATGTCCATAAGAGGATCATGCCAAGTAATAATAGTACTGTTCGTTTCATAAGCTTACAATTTTTATTTTACGTGTAGTTTAATTTTACATTCATAAGGACTGTAAAGATAATAAAAAATTATTACAAAACAAATATTTTTTGATGGATGTGTAGATTTAACAATTACTTAACTTAATTTTTAAATAGAACACCTGTGATTGAACGAAGGCACGATGGCACGAATGTACAAGATTTCTTCAAGGAATATGCCTTTATTTTTTTGTGTTCTTAATTATTTCTTTTTATTTCTCTTTTTCGTGTAATCTCACTATCCCTCAATCACCCTGCTGCGTGAGGGATAGAAGCGGTACCCTGCAATTCGCCGTTAGGCGAATGAAGCGCCTGCCTGCCGATTCTCCAGCCATCGCTGGCAGGCAGGTACAAGCGGATAGCCCGACCCCGTAGGAACGGAGGGGGCACGCCCTTAATAATAAAATATCACTCATCTTATCGGATGGCAAGTAAAAAATCGTTGGCGTTTTTACCTGCAAAGCTACATTAATATACTTGGTTTAAAAATTACTAATTTTTATTCTCTTTTTGCTTTGTTCCGACTTGCACATATCATCTCACTATCAATCAATTAATTGATAGTGCCTTTTTCCACAATGTTTTTTTCAGCGAGGTATTTTTCGGCATCGAGAGCAGCCATGCATCCTGTTCCTGCGGCTGTAACAGATTGTTTGTAGTGAGGGTCTTGTACATCACCACATGCAAAAACGCCTTCAACATTGGTGTGGGTTGATTTGGGTTTGGTTATGATGTATCCGTTATCATCGGTGTGGATATAGTCCCGGAATGGTTTACTGTTTGGGGTGTGTCCTATGGCAAGAAAGAACCCGTCGATTTTAATTTCAACATCTTTGTTTGTTTTTTTATTGTGGAGCAAAGCCCCCGTAACGCCACTGTCATCACCGAGAATTTCTTTTGTTGTATGTTCAAAGAGAATTTCAATGTTATCGGTTTGTTCCACTCTGGCCTGCATAATTTTGGATGCACGCATGTGATCTTTGCGAACAATGATGTAAACCTTACGTGCCAGTCCTGCCAGGTAGGTGGCCTCTTCGGCGGCGGAATCTCCACCACCTACCACAGCTACATCTTTGCCTTTGTAAAAGAACCCGTCGCAAGTGGCACAGGCGGAAACGCCGCGGCCTTTGAATTTATCTTCGGATTCCAGTCCAAGGTATCTCGCTGTAGCGCCTGTGGCAATGATTACAGAGTCGGCTTCGAGTTCAATGTCCGGGTCCCCTTTGAGTTTGAAAGGGTGGGTTGAAAAATCAACTTCGGTAATAATGCCGAACCTGACTTCTGTTCCAAAGCGTTGAGCCTGTTTTTTCATGTCTTCTATCATTTTAGGTCCCGAAACGCCCTCGGGATAGCCGGGGAAATTTTCCACCTCTGTTGTTATGGATGGTTGTCCGCCGGGCTGCAAGCCTTCGATAATTACAGGTTTAAGGTTAGCACGGGATGCATAAATGCCTGCTGTGTAACCTGCAGGGCCTGAGCCGATAATTAAACATTTTATTCTTTCCATAGTGTTATTTTATTTTGGGGTAATCAATTTCACGTAACAAAACTACGAAAGAAATGTTCATTAAAAATAGCCAACAATAAAAAAAATGGTGTTTTCTAGATGTACTAAATAAAGACATAACTTTGTAAATTGTTTAAAAATAATCGTTGGCAGTTGGCAAAAGACAGTTGGCAGATGGCAACTTGCATCAAATAGTTTCAAAATTTTATGAATTAATCAGGTTAGAAAAGTTAGTTTTTATTTTTCCTCGGCACCTTTTATTGTCAGGACAACAGGAGAGTACGAGATGGGGTTTCAGATCAAAATAAATTTCTAATTTTGTCAGGTATGAAATACGGCACATTACATTTAATTCCTAACAGTATAAGTCCTGACAAAGGCAAAAATGATGTCCCTGATTCATTATTCAGGTTGATCAAAGTGACCAAATTCTGGGTAGTTGAAAATACCAGGACAACCCGTCGTTATTTAAAAAGCCTGGATAAATCCATTGATATCGATTCGTTGCAATTTATAGAAATGGATAAGCATACGGATCATAATGAAAGTCTGAAAGCATTGACATGGCTTACAGACGGGCATGATGTGGGGCTGATGTCTGAAGCCGGACTACCTGGTATTGCAGATCCTGGCAATGAACTGATTTTGCAAGCTCATCAGGAGGGGATACGTGTTGTGCCACATGCAGGTCCGTCTTCCATGTTGCTGGGGCTGATAGCTTCCGGGCTGAATGGACAGCGGTTTATGTTTCACGGCTATTTACCTGTCAAATCCAACGACAGGAACCATGCGGTTAAAAAACTTGAAAAACAAAGCATCAGGGACAAGGCATCACAAATCATTATGGAAACCCCATACCGCAATGAACAACTTTTTGAATCTTTGGTTTCAAATTTACATGGCAATTCATGGTTAACGGTGGCCTGTGATATTGATTCACCGGATGCGTTTATCCGGACGCTCCGTGTGAAAACATGGAAAAAAGCTCCGCAGGTAAATTTGCACAAACGGCCTGCTGTTTTTGTTTTGCAGGGGTTTGATGAATGATGAATGAATTAAGATTGAATGAAATGAAAAAGAAATGGATACTTCGCATAGTGCAGTTGGTTGTTTTGATTGTCATCCTCGTTTTTATTCGTGTTTTACACTCCACACAAACCGGCCAGGAAGAGCATCTTAAAACCCACAATACCGGGGTTATTGAGCATGTATATGGAGAGGAAATTCAAATCCGATCAGATACTTCTGATCTGGTTTGTAATATTTTTAAAGATGGAAAACAGGCAGGCTATGTGTTATACAG
>JBNGDT010000188.1:0-4688 GCA_049975305.1 Bacteroidales bacterium
ATCCGGAGTATTTAATAAATCGGTGTAGCTGCCGGTAAAAGCTACGGAGGCAAAACCCGGTTTGTTGGTGACATCTGTCCAGTCTGGCACCCAGGTTATAGGCCTGTACAGCCCGGCATGGTCGCCCCATGCGTAAGCTGTGTTCCAGTTGGCGATGGATAAAGTACGTGTGCTCAAATCGCCGTTGGCATCCAGCATGATGGCTGTGGTTTGTGTGCCTGTGGGCAGGCTGGCAAAACGTATGTTCCCATCCACATGCAGCGGCCGCAGCGGGGTGGTGGTGCCTATGCCGAAAAAACCATCCCCCGTTAGACGCATGCGCTCAATGCCGTTTGAAATAAACTGCACATCGCAGGTATCCAATGTTCCAAATTTGGCTTTGTGGCAACTGCCACTAAAATCATTTCCTCCATCTATCCATTGTGCCTGAACATGGTCAACCGATATGAGGAGTAAAAATGCCATAAGCAAAAGGCTTACACGCCGGTGTTTCTGTGTGTGTGGCAGTGGGTGTTGGCTGACTGTGGTGTGTTGTTTTTTGTTTGATTTATTTTCATTGTTCTGTGTTTTTGATGTTAACTCTATGGCAAATGTACATTAATATTCATATATACATTAACATTTTAATAATGATACAATTTTTTTGTGATTATTTTTTGGCTGGGGGTTGCAAAACCTTATGTCAGGTTTTCAGCTTTTTCTTTTTGGCAGCGGGAAATAAAATGTTGTTGAGAATCAACCTGTAACCGGGGGAGTTTGGGTACAATTCCAGTTCAGTAGGTTCATCACCAACAAAATGTCTGTAATCTTCAGGGTCATGACCTCCAAGGAAAGTCCACATACCTTTTCCAAATTCACCGTGAATATAGCGCACTTCATTGGCAGATTTGTTTTCTCCCATGATCAGGACATCCGGTTTAACCAAGTCAGCATTGAAAGCTGTGGTTTGTCCCATAAATCCTTTTACAAGGTAAGTGTGATTTTGACACAACATGGTTGGGACAGGGTCCCACTTTGCAGAAAACTCAAACAAAGAAAAATAATCTTCCTCTTCTGCCACTTTTCTTGTTTGTGTCACATCAATGTTGGAGAATTCGTATTCGTAAGGATTCATAATAAGCTCAAAATCCCTAAAGGCCAGGCAGTTGTCATAATTCAATTTAGATTGGGCATCCGGGTCAGCAGGGTCGCCGTCAAACATGGGGCCACAGATGTCAACACCATCAGCAGCCAGGGCAATATCATAGGTATCGGTTGCGGAACACATGGCAAACAAGAACCCACCACGGGATACGTAGGATTTTATGGTTTTGGCAACAAAGAGCTTTAACTGGCTTACCTTTTCGAAACCAAGAGCGGCTGCTTCGGCTTCTGAATCCCGCTTTTGGGACTGGTACCATTGCATGTGTTTGTAAGCACCATAAAACTTGCCGTATTGACCTGTAAAATCTTCATGGTGCAGGTGCAACCAGTCATACTCATTGAGTTTGCCTTCAATGATTTCAGTATCGTAAATCACATCGTAAGGAATCTCTGCATACGTCAGAGCAAGGGTAACCGCGTCATCCCAAGGTTGCATTCCAGGGGGGGAATACACCGCTATTTTCGGGGCTTTTTCAAGCTTGATAGATTCCATGTTGACATCAGGTTGAGCAATTTTCGCCATAATTTGGTTTTTTTGAGCATCGGCAATGATTTTATAACTCACCCCTCGGATAACACATTCGTTTTCAATTTCTTTGTGATGTGGGATCAGGAAACTTCCTCCCTGGTAATTCAGTAGCCACCATGCATCCACACCATTTTGCAGGCTCCAATACGTGATACCGTATGCTTTCAGGTGATTTGTCTGGTCATCATCCATGTAAATTAAAATATAAGCACCATGGGAAAAAGAACTTAAGAAAATGGCACCAATAAACAGTATGTATTTCAATTGCTTCATATTACAATTAACGTAACATCAGGTAAATTATTTTGGATATATTCTAATAACAGGTTGATAAAATTAACAATTTTATTTTAAGAATCACTGGAAAAAAAACCAAGTTCAAATTATATCTAAAATTTTAAACCCAAAACTGTTGATCCTGCATGGTTAACTTCTTTTTCCACTTGTTGACTCTCATGTAAATTATATGGCTTTTTGTTTTCTTCCATTGCACGTAATGAATTTTGATCTTTAAATTTTGGGATTTCTTTTGGATTTTGATCTTTGAACTTAAATTAGCGTGTTTAATGGTAGAAATAGCTGTTTTTCAAATCAATATTTAGAATATTATGTTTTAAAAACTGATGGGATTTTCATCTTCTTCATCAATGTTTCCGAAAGCATCGTTATCAGTTATTTCAGTGTTCTGTTCCTCGTTCATCTTGGATGACAGTGTCATACCGCTAGGATCTAACATGGACTGTTTTTCTTTGAACTTAGCAAAATCAGACACAAATTCGAGGTATATGCTTCCTGTTGCTCCATTACGGTGTTTAGCCAAAATCACTTCGGCCATTCCTTTGAGTGAATTTCCTTCATTGTCTTCCAGGATATCATAATATTCGGGCCGGTGAAGGAACAACACCATATCGGCATCCTGCTCAATGGCTCCTGATTCACGGAGGTCGAAAAGCTGGGGACGCTTATCTCCACCGCGCGTTTCTACAGAACGGTTTAGCTGAGACAACGCGATGATAGGGACATTCAGTTCTTTGGCGATAGCTTTCAGGTTTCGTGAAATGATAGATACTTCTTCCTGCCTGTTTCCCCTGGTATCAACATTAGCGGTCATCAATTGCAGGTAATCAACAAGAATCAATTTGATATCATGGGTTTTTACGAGCCTCCGGGCTTTGGCGCGAAATTCAAAAACCGAAATGGCAGGTGTATCATCCACGTAAATAGGAGCTTGTTCTAATGATTTCACTTTGGCATCGAGCTGTTCCCATTCATATGGTTTTAGGTTTCCGGTTCTCAAATTGATTCCCGGTATTTCCGTTTCTCCGGAAATCAACCTGGTAACTAGTTGGAGCGATGACATTTCAAGGCTGAACATAGCCGCCGGTTTACCATGATCAATGGCCACATTTCTGAGCATAGACAATGCGAAAGCGGTTTTCCCCATGGCGGGCCTGGCGGCAATGATAATCAAATCAGAAGGCTGCCAGCCGGATGTGTATCTGTCAAGTTCAGAAAATCCGCTGGGAACACCTGATAAACCATCTTTACGCTGACTGGCTTCCTCCACAAGCTCAATGGCCTGTTCTACCAGTTTATTGATTACAGCGGTTTCTTTCTTTATGTTTCCTTCTGATATCTGGAATATTTCGTTTTCAGCATAATTAATGAGGTCATCCACATCCTGACTGTCATCAAAAGCGCGTTTTTGGATTTCTGATGCTGAATGAATAAGCATCCGCTGAATGTATTTCTGCTGAACAATTTTGGCATGATATTCAACATGGGCAGCGGTAGCCACCCTGCTGGTGAGCTCTGAAATATAATGAGGTCCGCCAACTTCATCTATTTTATTAATGGCTTTCAAATAATTGGTAACGGTGAGAATATCAATTGGCTTTTGTTCTTTCGCCAGTTCCATGATGGCCTCAAAAATAATCTTATGTTCTTCTTTATAAAAACTCTCTTTTTCAAGGATATCAATAACCAGCAAAATGGCATCCTGTTCGAGCATAAGCGCACCCAACAACACTTCTTCGATATCCACAGCCTGAGGGGGCATTTTCCCGTAAATTTCATTGAGTTCATCAACGGTCTTTTTTGATGTTTTTATTTTAGTTTCTGCCATTTACAAAAAGTTTTTCAGATTTAATTTTCTTTGATAAAAGGGGAATAAAAATAATAAATCTGTTGGACATAAGCACATAAATTTTTCAATATTTATTAATTTTGAGCAAACTATTTTTATGATACGTGTTGAAAACATTCACAAATCTTTTGGTAACCTGAAAGTTCTCAAAGGAATAGAATTATCCGTAGAGAAAAAAGAAATGGTTTCGATTGTGGGAGCATCTGGAGCGGGCAAAACAACCCTGCTTCAAATCATAGGCACCTTGATGAAACCAGATAAAGGCAAGATAATCATTGATAATACAGATTGCCATGCTCTGGGAGAGAAAGCCATGTCAAAATTCAGAAACCAGCAGATTGGATTTGTGTTTCAATTTCACCACTTGTTACCGGAATTTACAGCACTCGAAAACACGAGCATTCCGGGCTTTATACGCGGTGATAAAAAACAGGAAACAGAACAGAAAGCCCATGACCTGTTGGTCAGGCTGGGGCTGGAAAACCGCATGAATCATAAACCGGCAGAATTATCAGGTGGCGAAAAACAACGGGTAGCCATAGCGCGTGCCCTGATCAACAATCCTACGGTAATACTTGCTGATGAGCCCTCCGG
This sequence comes from Bacteroidales bacterium, assembly GCA_049975305.1. Lineage (GTDB taxonomy): Bacteria > Bacteroidota > Bacteroidia > Bacteroidales > ML635J-15 > JAQIBY01. The sequence continues at coordinate 4,413 of JBNGDT010000188.1, forward strand.
TAATCTGGATTCAAAAAACAGCCTGGAATTGTATAAGATTTTCCAGGAACTCAGGCAGGATTTTGATCAGACTTTCATCATTGTCACACATAATGAGCAACATGCGGAACTTACCGATCGCAAATTGACAATCAAAGACGGGATGTTGATTTGAAATTTAAACATGGGCGTGCCCCTTATTTGTGAGATGGAGAGATGAAGGGATAGAGGGATGGAAAGAGGCTCACAAATAAGGGTCGGTCTCCGGTTTATAGACGCATTGTGCAGCCTTTTGCC
>JBNGDT010000189.1:0-4659 GCA_049975305.1 Bacteroidales bacterium
TGTTACTTTTGGTTTGCTTTTTTCAATCAAAATAAATTTAACATTTATTTTTTTGGTTGAAATAGGTTCATGCAAACTAAAGGAAGCCACCGGATGAATAAGCTGAAGCCCCCTAATACTCCACAATCCCCCGACCCCGAAGGGGTCGAACATGAATAACCCCGGATAAGGGAGGTTTACCGACCGTAATCCGGGGTAAACAAACACCCATAACCCCCTTTTGGCGGGATTTTTGATGCGACAGCACTCAAAAATCGTGACAAAAGTCCCCTCTTCACACCGATTATTTCTATTTTTGCCATCTGAGGCACCGCTATGAAAAAAAAGCTACAATACTGGTTTGAATATATCTTTTTCAGAATATTTGTTGGCATTCAGGCCATCACGCCTTTTTGGCTGATGTACATCAAATCTGATGTGGTGGCATTCTTGTTGTTCAATGTCATTGGTTACAGGCGCAAAATCAGCTACACAAACCTGAAAAACAGTTTCCCTGACAAATCAGAACAGGAGATAAAGCAAATACAAAAACGCTTCTATCATCACCTCGCTGATGTTTTCTTTGAAACAGCCAAAGGCATGACCTGCAATGCGGATAAATTATGCCGCAGATACCGTATCCTGAACCCTGAAATAGCGGATAAATATGCAGAAAAAGGCACTCATGTCATTTTTCTTGCCACCCATTATGGCAATTGGGAATGGGGCATGCAATGTTTTAACCGACACTTAAAACACCAATGCATATCATTATACCTGCCATTGAACAACAAATGGAATGAAAAATATGGTTACAAAAAACGCACTCGCACAGGGATGAAACTCATTCCCGTTCAAAAAACAAAAGAAGCTTTTGCCGGAAGCGGCGATAAAGCGCTGGGATTTATTATGGCAGCAGATCAAACCCCCAGCAACATGAACAAATGCCACTGGATAGATTTTTTGAACCAACCGACGCCCTGCATTCACGGTCCGGAAGCTTATGGACGCAAACTGAACATCCCGCAACTGTTTGTGGATGTAAGAAAAACAAAACGCGGCCATTACGAGATTACACTGAAAGAGATTCCTTTTGATCCGCAAAATGAGCCGGCAGGAAAACTAACATGCCGCTACATGAAACAACTGGAAGATGTTCTTGAAAAAGAACCCGCTTACTGGTTATGGAGCCACAGGCGCTGGAAAAGAAAAGTACCTGCTGATATTGATAAAATCAAAATACAATGCACATAAAAACATTTGTTTTCAACCCGTTCCAGGTAAATACTTACCTTCTGTATGATGATAACAAAGCAGGCATATTGATTGACCCTGCCATGATGTTCCCTGAAGAACGCCATGAATTCAAGACTTACCTTGAAACCCATGGCATCAAACTGAAAAAGGCATTGTTTACCCATGGTCACATTGACCACATTGCAGGTGCAGCATGGGTAAAAACAGAATTCGGCCTCTCTCCCACTGCTCATGCTGCTGATAATGCTCTTATCAACGCTGCAGAAATGCATGCTGAAGCTTTCGGCATTGATATTGACCCTCCTGCTGATGTCAATTACAAACTCGAACATGGTAATACCATTTATTCCGGGAACATCACATTGCATTGCAGGCTGGTGCCGGGACATTCCCCGGGAAGCATTGCATTCATTGAAAAAGAAACAAAATCAATCTTTACCGGCGACGCCTTGTTTGCCGGGTCTATTGGCCGTACCGATTTACCTGGTGGTGATTATGACACACTCATCCATTCCATTCAGGAACAATTGATGATTTTACCGTCTGATTATACCATTCATCCGGGACACGGCCCCAAAAGCACCATTCAAAATGAAAAAACAGGAAATCCGTATATTCATTAACTCATTTGTAAAGCACCATAGTCTTCATACACCTTCAAAGACTTCTGAGCAATGGCTTCCCAGCTAAAATGTTTCAGAATGTGGACAAAAGATTTCATGCCGATTTTTGAAACCATTTCGGGATTTCGCAACATAAGTCGCATGGCATTGGCAAACTCCTCCTTATCTCCGGGATCCATCAGGATACCATTGTAACCATTGTTGATGACGTTACGGATACCACCAAAACGCGAGGCCAGTACACATTTTCCACATGCCATGGCTTCCTGGCTGGTCATGCCGAAAGGTTCAAATTTGGAAGGCAGCACAAAAAACAGGGCGTTCTGATAATACGGCACAACCATATCATCTGCGATATAACCTGTCATGGTAACTTTATCATCCAGTTTTTCATCCTTGATGATCTGGCTCATTTGAGCCCGCACTTCTTTTTCCACCGGCCCGGGGTTAGGTGAACCACCACCTATCACTAGATGCACATCGGGAAAATCACCTGTAATCCCGGCAAAAGCACGTAACAATTCAGCATGGCCTTTGTTGCTGTCAATGCGGCTGAGACAGAAAATGTAGTTGTCGGGGATGTCTTTTGGTTTTTCTTCACCCTCCTCATCTGGAGGCAGGTAGCGATGAATGTTTACACCCGGTGGTATGACGCTGACATTGTCACCCATAAAACCATACAGTTCTTTCAATTTTTCATGTTGCAATTCGCTTGTGACTGTTTGGGCTGCAACCGCTTCGAAAATACGTTTTTCCTCGCTGTTGCGATGCTCAAAACGGTATTTCTTCTCCATTTCCCCAGGATTTCCGCCCATCCTTTCCTGTTTCCACGCACCAAGCGAATGCGCTGTAAAAAAGGCAGGTTTGTCAAATGCTTTGGCTACTTCCAGTGTAACGATGCCTGCATCCACATAATGACCATGGAACAATTCATAATCCAGGCCTTCTTTTTTAATGAAATCAATCATGTTTTTGCCCAGTTCCGGCAAGTACTCATAAATATCTTCCTTTCTTACAAACTTCCATGGACCACATGGAATGCGGATCACCCTGACATTGGAGTTTTCGGGTACCGGATCTATTTGTTGGCGGTTTTTATCAAACCAGCGGGTATAGATATCCACTTTATAGCCCATAGTGGCTATGGCTTTTGCCAGTTCGAGCACATACACTACCTGTCCACCGGTATCGGTTTGGCCTAATTTGGGCTCCGGATCAAAATACCCGTGTGTACTTAACATTGCTATTCGTTTTACTTTCATTGTTTTACATTTTTATGCACATGATAATCTTTATCTACAATTAAATCTGCTTTTGCTTTATGTTTGGAAATGATTGCATGTTCAATGGTCAACACCTGCTCCAGGAATGCGTCCTGTTTTTCCCGGTTTCTTTTTTTCCTTGATTCAAGGGTATCGTTCAGGTTGCGGTCAATAAACACATGCACATCGGCAGCATCAAGCAAGGTGGTAAAGGTGCCTTCAGCAATCAAGACATCCACATCTGAAAAATCCGTGTTCTCCGTTGTAATCCGGTCATCGGCAAAAACAACCAGGGGCTTTGAAATCAGACTTTTTCCTTGTTTGAACGTACTTATGTGCTCGTTCATCAATTCCATGTTTACCTCCTGTGTGCCAACAGCTTCGATGTTGTTGCGGCGCTGGTTTTCATTTGTTTTTGGTGGCAGAAAAAAGTAATCATCCTGTTGCAGAATGTATGTTTTAATGTTCTTTTCTTTCAATGCATCCGCCAATGCTGTAGCCGTTTCCGATTTGCCACTGCCGGATTCCCCTGCAATGGTGAGTGCAAAAGGCACAGATGATTTGATTGTTTCACCCAGAATATCCATGATTTCGGCTGCTGCTTTCCTGTGATGAGCTTCGGTGATGATGATATCTCCTTCCATACGATAGGTATTATCAAGTTTGGATGTCAAATATAAAAATAAAATCAGAAAAATTGAATGGTGTCTTCAGTGAATAAAAATAACTTTGATGACAAACACATATTATCATAACAGGAGGAAATACAGGGAATAATGTCGGAACGAATCAGCACAACATGAATTTGAAAGGCAACTCTGATTTACTAACAAATTTGTTGCTTCAGGAATTATGCTATGTCATTCCTCTTATATTTTTTATTCATTATTTTCTTTCTTTAAATTAAAATTGACTCCCAGTTTTAAAAACAGTTCTGTTCCTTTTATATCCCACTCACTGCATCCATCATAATAAATATACATTTTTGTAATATCATGATTAACATGGAAGGTTAAGTACATATTTGCTGTCTCTGATAATACAAAAGAAACACCTATATCCCCCATCCAACCTAACTGAAATGTTTCTTTTGATTCCTCAAATCCTGGTAAATCTTCATTTAATGCATAATGAAATAAATAACTACCGTAGAAACCACCTCCGATAATAAATTTTAATTTTTGTCCTGTATTATAATCAAAACCCAAGGGTAATTTTATATAGTTGAAATTTATGTTCTTATTACCGCGAAAATCATAATTTAATTCTGCTTTTAAAAAAAAAGGTGATGACATAGATTTAATAAAGTAATTAAATCCTATTTGAAAGTACTGAGAAGGGTTTATGTAATACTCTATATCCCTTATAAAAGGAGATTCCCCAAATCCAACATTTAATCCAACTTCACTTTGTTGAGCAAAGTTGTTTCCTATAAAGAGAATAACTATAAAAAATATTATAACTATTTTTTTCATGATAATTTATTAAAATGAATACTCAATCTTTCACCTAAATTATTTATCTTTGCCGTTCAAACA
>JBNGDT010000190.1:0-4650 GCA_049975305.1 Bacteroidales bacterium
TTGTTTGAACGGCAAAGATAAATAATTTAGGTGAAAGATTGAGTATTCATTTTTTGAAAAAACAAAAAATCCCCTCAACTGAACCATCATATTAGGTTTGACATTCTTTTGCCGCAATAAAAGAAGATAAATAAATCCTATTTATGTACCTTCCACCCATGCTTTCACATCATTCTGGGAAGGATTTTTGAGTCCAAGGTTGTGCTGTTTGTTCAACCCGCACAACAATTGATGTACTTTGTTTGGGTTTTGGGCTTTCAGTTCATCCGTAGTTAAAAAACCGGCTTTTTGAACAACCGGCACCCATGATTCAGGAATACCGAGTTCCATAAACGCCCCGGGTTCATCTATCTCTTGTTTTGTTTCCTGCTTCATTTGCGGGAAGAACATCACGTCCTGGATGGAATGGCTGTTTGTCATGATCATGGCCAGTCTGTCAACGCCAATGCCAAGACCTGCTGTGGGTGGCATCCCAACTTCAATGGCTTTTAGGAAATCTTCGTCCAGCATCATGGCTTCTTCATCACCACGTTTGGCGAGCAGCAATTGTTCCTCGAAACGCTGCCGTTGATCGACCGGATCATTCAACTCGGTATAAGCATTGCAGATTTCCTTGCCATTGCACACCGCTTCAAAACGCTCAACCAGGCCTTCTTTTGTGCGGTGTTTTTTGGCCAGTGGCGACATTTCTATTGGGTAATCCATGATAAAAGTGGGCTGTACCAGTTTCTTTTCAACCGTTTCACCAAATATTTCATCTATGATCTTGCCTTTTCCCATGGAATTATCAATGTCCACACCCAGTTTACCGGCAGTTTCTTTCAGGGCTTGTTCATCCATCTCCGAGATGTCTATGCCATTGAATTTTTCAATGGCTTCAAACATGGTATAGCGTTTCCACGGCCGCCTAAAATCAATATTATGTTCTCCAACTTTTACTTTGGTATCGCCATGCAGGTCAATAGCAATTTTTTCCACCATTTCTTCCACCAGTTCCATCATCCACAAGTAATCACGATAAGCCACATACAATTCCATCTGCGTAAATTCCGGATTGTGATAGCGGTCCATGCCTTCGTTCCTGAAATCTTTGGCAAACTCATACACAGCATTGAAACCACCAACGATTAATCTTTTGAGATACAGCTCATTGGCAATACGCAGATACAGTGTTTGATCAAGCTTATTGTGATAAGTTTTAAACGGCCTTGCTGCAGCACCTCCGTACAGGGGCTGTAATATCGGAGTTTCCACTTCCATAAATGAATTTTCATTGAGAAACCGGCGCATGCTGTTTGTCATTTGTGTACGTTTCTCAAACACTTTCCTGACATGGGGATTCACGATCAAATCCACTGAGCGGTTGCGGTATCGTTGATCGGGGTCGGTAAAGGCATCGTATTTTTTGTCATCTTTCTGCTTGACCACAGGCAAGGGCCTCACCGCCTTGGAAAGCAGTTCAAAACTTGTAACATGAACAGATATTTCGCCCATCTTTGTACGAAACGCGTATCCTTTCACGCCGATGATATCACCAATGTCAAGCAATTTCTTAAACACGGTATTATACATGGTTTTATCATCCCCGGGGCAAATATCATCCCGCCTGAAATACAATTGAATTCTTCCATTTTCATCCTGCAATTCGGCAAAAGAGGCACTACCCATTATCCTGCGGCTCATCAAACGGCCAGCAAGGCTTAAATCCTTTAGTTTTACGGGCTTTTCATCATCAAAAGACTCTATGATTTCCCTGCTCGTTATGTTGGTAAAATATGATTCGGCAGGGTATGGATTTATGCCCAAGTCGATTAATTTTTGCAGACTGTAGCGTCTGCTTCTTTCCTGTTCGCTTAAATTCAGGTCAATCATTGCATCAAAATTTTATGCAAAGATAACAGGTTTTTTGGTAGAATAAACTACGGGTATCTATTCTGAGATTTTGGGATGACACGAAGACACGAGAGCACGAGGGGGGCGAGGGGGCGAAAGGCGATGGGTGTAACGGAGAAATGGAGTGAGGGAAGTAGTTATTTTGATATTATTAGGGCGTGCCCCATACTTCCTTCTATTCTCGCTTAGCGAGTGATTAGCGAGAATAGAAAGAATATGGGTCGGTCTCCGGCTTATATCTGCATGCCCGTTCAGGCGTTTCTGCATTGCTGTGCTTGTGAGCTCACGTTCCTCGCTACAGCACAGCGCAGAAAACAGCCTGCTCGTGCATTCAGGATAATCGCCTCCGCCCTCACGCGGGAGTGCAAGATGGTGGGATAGCACACCTGCCAGGTCTGCCTTCATCGAAGGTATTTTTCTTGTTTTTTAATTCTACCTTCGTCCATGCCCGACCTCGACAGGTGTTTTGCCTAGGTGGTGAGATAATACGATAGGTGATGGTACGATTACACGAAAGCACGATTGCGAGAAGATAAGACGGATAAATTGTGTAACCTCTCTCTTTCCCTCTATCACAATTTGTGTCAATCCGTCATATCCCTGTCTGCCCTGCCCGTCCGGCAGGCCGTCGACAGGCAGGCGCGTCATCAGCGTTCCATCTCTCCGTCTTTCAGGAAAGTAAATATAACACCGCTAAAAATTTCCAAAAATCAAAAAAAATTAGTATCATTGTCATTTTATAACAAAAAGCAGAATCATGGATAAAAAGTGGCAATTACGGGCAAAGAAAAACAAAGAGATTGTAAATTCACTAACTAAAAGCCTGAACATTGACGAACCACTTGCTCATATCCTTGCACAACGCAATATCCATAATTTTGAAGAAGCAAGAAAGTTTTTCAGACCATCATTGAACGATCTGCATGATCCTTTCCTGATGAAAGACATGGATAAAGCCGTTGACAGGATCAATCATGCCATCAGGCAACATCAAAAGATACTCATTTACGGCGATTATGACGTTGACGGTACCACGTCGGTAGCGTTGATGTATAATTATTTAATAAAATTTCACAAAGAACTTGGTTTTTATGTTCCGAACAGGTATGATGAAGGTTATGGCATATCTTACCACGGTCTTGATTATGCCTGTGAAAATGGATACGATTTAATCATTGCGCTGGACTGTGGTATTAAAGCCATGGAAAAAGCAAAATACGCCAAAACCAAAGGCATAGACCTGATCATTTGTGATCATCACACACCCGGGGAATCGCTTCCCGATGCCGTTGCTGTTCTTGATCCCAAGCGTAAAGACTGCCCCTATCCGTACGAACATTTATCGGGATGTGGTGTGGGATATAAACTGCTCCAGGCATTTACCCAAAACAACGGATTACCCGAAAAAGAACTATATACTTTGCTTGACCTTGTGGTGGTAAGCATTGGATCCGATATTGTGCCAATTACTGGGGAAAACAGGATATTAGCGTATTATGGGCTGAAGGTTTTAAACCGCAATCCACAAACCGGATTAAAAACGATCATAAAACTGGCAGGGCTTGATGAAAAAGAAATCATCATCAGTGATATTGTGTTCAAAATCGGCCCGAGAATCAACGCGTCCGGCAGAATGGAATCGGGGGAAACATCTGTTAAATTGCTGATATCCAAAGATGAATCTTTAGCACTTAACATTGCAAAACAAATTACCGAATTCAACGATACCAGAAAAGCCCTGGACCACGACATCACCGATAAAGCCCTTGTCCAGATACAAGATGAACTCAAAAACCAGGATAAAAAAACCACTGTTGTGTATTCGGAAGACTGGCATAAAGGCGTAATCGGCATTGTTGCCAGCAGATTGATTGAGCATCATTATAAACCAACGGTGGTATTTACAAAATCCAATGGGGTATTAAGTGGTTCTGCACGATCTGTACAGGGGTTTAATTTGTATGAATCCATAGAAAGTTGCAGCCACCTGCTTAATGATTTTGGGGGACACATGTATGCTGCAGGTCTGACCTTAATACCTGAAAACCTGGAAGAATTTAAACGGTGTTTTGAGGAACACGTTTCCAAACACATTCTGCCTGAACAACTTATCCCATGTATTGATGTGGACATTGAACTTAGTGATATGAACATTATCACACCCATGTTTTATAGGATTTTAAAACAGTTTGCCCCGTTTGGCCCTGAAAACATGAAACCCGTGTTTGTTTCAAAAAATGTGTACGACAGCGGGTGGGCAAAACAAGTGGGAAAAAACAAAGAACACCTTAAACTTAAAGTTGTTTCCAAACCTGGTGACGGTCCGGCTATTGACGCCATTGGCTTTGGTTTTGGGCATTTATATGATAAAATAACAAACTACCAGCCTTTTGATATTTGTTATACTATTGAAGAAAATATCTTTATGGGCAAAACCAGCCTGCAGTTAATGATAAAAGACATAAAAAAGCCAAAATAAGGCTTTTACATGTTTAAATCCTGTTACTAATCCGTATCAGCAAAAGTAGCTCCTCACCGCAGGGGCGGAGAGTCGCAAAGATACGATTGCACGATTGCATGATAACACAATATCATACTTTCCTGTATTGAGCATTGAGGCACCAAGAATAAATTTAATGTAGCTAATCTATTTCGATTAAATTGCTTTTTATGTTCTTTTGTTCCGCCAAAAGAACCAAAAGCTCGTGCCGTAATAATTTTTGCGACCCGCAATCTGCTTGAAATCTAAAATCCCGG
>JBNGDT010000191.1:0-4617 GCA_049975305.1 Bacteroidales bacterium
TTGAACGGCAAAGATAAATAATTTAGGTGAAAGATTGAGTATTCATTTTAAATTATATGTAAACATTATAGTATATTTTTCAATATTGCTGTGTTTTTGGGTAAAATGGGTGCTCATGGTGTTGGGTTTATTTATATTGTACAATCTGTTGCATTAACCCTGGAAAAAACATTACCCCTTTCAATATTGCTTACATCCATTCGCCAAAAGGTATTCAGTCCGGAGCTTGTGTTAGTGCGGAAAACCTCACCCGTATTATCATTTGTACCATCCACACTGAGCAGGGATTGCGGGTTGTTGAAATTTTGGTTTGACATGATTCTAATAACTGGCAACATGATTGTATTATCCTATAAAAATGCTATTTTTGGCATGCAGTAACTTAAATTATCTAAAAAAAACACAATTCACACCATGAAAAAATTCGTTTTATTTCTTTTTCTCATCCTGTTTCCAGTTTTTATTTATGGTCAAAATAATTCATTTAATTGTTATACTATCATAGCAGGAAAGGATGCCACAGCCAAGGGGGTGGTTACACTGGCTCATAACGAAGATGATTTTGGTGAAAACATAATAAACCTGTTGAAAGTCAAGCCTGCGGACACACCAAAGTATCATACAAAGCAAGGTGAAACAATTCAGAAGGCAGGCAAAAACAAACACGGGTTTTTGTGGATAGAAATGCCCGGTCAGGATTTTGCAGGTTCTTATGTCAACGATAAAGGCGTTGTTGTTGTTTCCAATGCTTGCCCGTCGAAAGAAGATAAGCCCGAATTAACCGGTGGCGGAATCAGTTTTATGTTCAGGCATATGTTAGCCGAATATGCCGGTTCTGCAAAAGAAGCTGTGGAAATTGGTGGTAAACTTATTGAAAAATATGGGTATGATTCATCCGGGAGAACATATTGCATTGCTGATAAAGATGAAGCGTGGGTGCTTGCTGTGGTAAACGGCAAACACTGGGTTGCACAACGTGTACCTGATGATGAAGTGGTTGTTGTCCCGAATTATTACACCATTACAGACATTCACCTTGAAGACAAAGAAAATTTCATGGGGTGTGACGATATTGTTGACTATGCCATCAAAAAAGGATGGCATAAGCCTGACAAAGATAAAACATTCAACTTCAGAAAAGCCTATGGCAAACCAGAAAGCCTGGCGCACCCGGGCAACATTGCCAGGAAATGGCAGGGATTAACTATGATTACCGGAAAATATTATCCCATGGACAAACCGTTTCCGTTTTCAGTAAAACCAGATGAAAAGCTGACGGTTAAGGGTTTGATGAACATCATGGCAAATCATTATGAAGGAAGCGAATTTGACGCAAGCAACGGATACCGAAACGGAAATCCGCATGACAATCCGTTGAGTACAATCTGTGCCGGCCACAATCAGTACAGCATAGTGGTTGAATTCGATGAAGATGTTCCCGAAGCGATGGGTACCTTGGTATGGATTGCATTCAGGCGCCCTTGCACACAACCATTTTTCCCACTATTCACGGGGCTGGAAAAGTTCCCGTCATCTACCCGCTTGTATGACGCAGATAAGGCATTGAAAAATCATTTGTCTTCCGGCAAGCCTATTCAGATAAACGGCAATCATTTTTTTGCTGATTATATCAAATATTCCGGTTTTACTGACAAACACTATGCTGAGGTGATTGATGGTATTCACGAGTACAAACACAAACAACAAAAGGTGCTGTTTGAGCGTGTTGAAGACATTGAAACCACTTTCAACAACCTACACATGCAAAGCCCTGAAAAAGCCAACATTATGCTTTTGGATTTCACAGAGAAATGGCTGGAAAAAAACAGGATGTTTATGAAAAAGATGATGGAAAACTATCCTGAAAAAGCAGGTACAAATTAATCCTTATCTCTTTTGATTAGAAGAACGGAGGTTACACAAAATCTATATAGTGATTATAAGAAAACTCCAAAAAGTCAAAAAAATAAAAAATGCCACGAAGACACCAAGAGACACAAAGGCTGAATTATAATGTTTTAAGATTTGTGATACTTTGTGTCTTAGTGTCTTAGTGACAAGGCAATGACTTTTTGGAATGGGCTCATTCTTTTAACATCAGTAAAGCAGTGACGTTCCCAGTTGTATCTTTCTGAGTGTTTTATTTTCTTCAACCTTCTCAGAAGTAAGCAATACAACCGCGCTGCCAAAATTAAATTTTCCGATTTCATCTCCTTGTTTGTAATTTACCTGGCCGGGGAAATTATCCGTGATGCTTGTCTTTTGCTTGTGTGAAAAAGTGTCATCATTCAAAACTTTCAGGCTGATGTTTCCAATATTAAGAGCAGCTATCATGATTAGATAAATAGTCCCTGTTTCAGCTGTTGCGTGAATTATTACCCGTTCATTTTTCAGGAAAATTGGTTTTTTGCGTGCAACCTGCGGGGATACCGAATAAAATGCCCCCGGAACGTAGGTTACCGAATGTATTGTCATATCACAGGGTGCATGTACACGGTGATAATCGCCCGAAGCCAGGTAAAAACTGCAGTAACTGTTTATGGTTTTGTCCGGATGTGTCAGCAAATCAGGCACCGTGATTGGTTGCGATTTAATTTGAAGCAGCGTTTGTTGTTTTATAGGCCCACTTGCATACAATGTCCCATCAACCGGGGACGCTAAAGCCCCTGAAAATGCCCTTATGCCGGGTTTAAATTTACGGGTAAAAAAATCATTGAAACAACGGTAATTCTGAACGTTCATGTCAAACAAGTGTACAGACACATGATGCATGCGGGAATACGTTTTGATAACAGGTTTGAGCAGCCATGGTGGCAATCGCAGAAACGCCAGAAAACCAACAATGCGGCAGGATAATATTTGAAAAAATGAACGCACAAGGCTTTGTTTATGCCGAAATTACAAAATACTCCGGAGTTATGTTTATTTTTTGTTATAAAAATTCATGGTTCGTTCAATGCCCAAAACCGTAAATGACTGGATAGCTTCAATATATGTGTCTTTATTTTCCTTAAAGATTTCCATTTCTTCAGCTGTCATTTTGCCGAGGACATAGTCAGTTTGCCTGCCGGGCGGAAAATCATTGCCAATGCCTACTCTCATTCGTGGGAATTGATTGGTTCCAATAACATCAATGATATGGCTCAGGCCATTGTGTCCGGCATCACCTCCTTTTGCACGTATTCTGATTTTTCCAAAATCAAGCGCAATGTCATCCATGATTACCATCAGCCGGTCTGTATCCAGTTTTTCTTTATTCAGCCAATACCGTACAGCATTCCCACTCATATTCATAAACGTGGTAGGCTTTATCAGCACTAATTTTCTGGATTTATGGTTTATTTCTGTTCTGAAACCATACCGTTTATCGCTAAAAACGGCATTGGATACACTTGCCAAAGCATCCAACACCATAAAACCAATGTTATGTCTTGTGTTTTCGTATTGTGTACCCGGATTACCAAGACCAACGATAAGGTATTTCACGACAAGCTGTAATTAAGGTTCTGTATATAAGAAACAAATATATTTTTTAGGTGCTTAACAATTTTTTTTGGATTTTGAGCTTTACGATTTATCCGGGTTGGATTTTTCTTCTTTTTCCCCCTCATCTTTTGAATCTTCTTCTTTTTCTTCGGTACTTTCTTCGCCTTCTTCACCTTCTTCTTCAGCAGCAGCTTCGGCTTCGATTTCTGCAATACCACGAACAGCTACTATACCAACAACTGAAACGTTTTCTTTTTCAAGTATAGTGGCGTTTTCGATTTCCAGATCACCAACCTTTACGCTGTCTCCAATGATAAGAGGTGTGATGTCTATCTCAATGCTTTCAGGCATGTCTTTCGGAAGGGCACGTACCTTTAGGTAACGGTAATCCTGTTTCAGTACACCACCTTCTTTGACACCTTCTGCCACTCCACTTAAATGTACCGGAATTTTCATATCCATGGCTTTGCCTTCTTTTATTTCAAAAAAATCAAGATGGATAACGGTGTCCGTAACAGGGTGAAACTGGTAGTCTTTTATAATGGCTTTGTACACATTGTCACCTATTTCGAGGTTAACAAAATATACTTCCGGTGTGTAAAGCAGGTGCCTGAAATCATTTACCGGGGCATGAAAATGCACAATATTATCTCCGCCATACAAAACACAAGGCACTTCTCCCTGTTTTCTCAGTTTTTTTGTAGCTTTTTTTCCAAGTTCTTCTCTAAGTTTTCCTTTAATTGTCAGTGTTTTCATAATACAGTGTTTTAGTGCTACCTGGATTTTTACGTCCCCATCGCACGGTTCACAAATTGGGCTACAAAAATAGTAAAGTAAATGAAACCTTTATAAGTATGGAACAATTAATTTCTGATTTTCTGAAAAACAGTACTTATGGATTGATGATTGTACACTTTACGGATGACATCAGCAAACAAATTGGCAATGCCAAGTACCCTGATTTTGTCAGATTTCTGTTTTAGCGGGATGGAATCTGTCACTACCACTTCTTCAAGACAGGAATTATCAATGCGTTCATAAGCAGGGCCTGACAGCACGGGGTGTGTTGCTATGGCTCTGACCGATTTAGCACCCTGTTCAAGCATCATTTCAGCAACTTGTGTAATGGTT
>JBNGDT010000192.1:0-4609 GCA_049975305.1 Bacteroidales bacterium
ATATTTGTTTCAAAATACGGCATTGAAAAAAGTAGTTTTTAGAGATGCCCTAAAGAAGCCAAAATATGTGTAAATGTTTTCCGGTTGTGTCATAATTTTTAATAGTTTTGTTGGTATATGAAACCTCCATGCCGGGATTTTGGCACACAGGAGAATGATTATTTAAGGAATATAAACCCAAAATTCCCGTTTTAAGGGAATAGGAGGTTCCATCTGACCGTTGAAAATTAAAATATTAACAGATGAAATGGGTAATTGTCATAGCATTTTTGGTGAGTAGTTTGCACCCCGTACATGTATCATTTAACACACTGGAACTGAATGAAGATGAAGATAAACTGGTGTTGATGAGCCGTTTGTTTTACGATGATCTCGCTAAAGCGACGGAAAATAAATTTGGAACACAGATAAAGTTAGATTCCGTGTTAAGTGAAGAACAACTGGAGCCGATGCTTCGTTATTATAAAGACAGGGTAAGCATATTTGTAAACGAGACAAAAATTTCACCTGAAAACATCATGCTTGACAGGTTCGAAATCAGCAATTATGCCAAAGAAGACATGACCATAAGGTTGTTTTTCAGCATTCCCCTTGAAACGGATACCATAACATCAATGCAAATATCAAATCCGATACTCACTGAACTGTATCACGGCCAAAGTAATTTACTGATTACCAACATATACAATAAACAGGAAAGTTTTCGTTTGACAAATGAAAATTATATCGTAACTTTGAATGTAAATGAATAAACTTTTATCTTACATACTGTTGGTTTTATTATTGAGCGTTTGTGCACAACAAGTTTTAGCCACACACAACCGTGCAGGGGAAATTACATACAAACAAATATCAGACCTCACCTACGAAGTCACCATCATTACCTATACCGCTACCGGGCCAGGTTACACAGCAGACAGACCTGAACTTGAAATTTTTTGGGGTGACAACACAAGCTCCATTCTCCCCAGGGTTGAGGAAGTAGAACTTCCGGATTATTATAAACGTAACCGCTATGTCGGCACACACACTTTTCCGGGACCGGGAATATATGAACTGGTGGTGGAAGACCCCAACCGCAATGCCGGTGTGGATAACATTCCCAATTCAGTGAACGTTGTTTTCAGCATTTCAACAATAATGTCAATCAGTGCCGAAGGCGGTAGCAACAGCACCCCTGTACTCACGCAACCACCCGTGGACAAAGGCGCTGTTGGCCAGGTTTTTATTCACAATCCGGGCGCATACGACCCCGATGGTGACAGCATTTCTTATGCCTTGACAACCTGCCGTGGTGAAAATGGTGAACCCATTGAAGGATACACGCTTCCCGAAGCATCAAACAGCCTGACTATCAACCCTGTTTCAGGAGATCTTATTTGGGACACACCCGTTAAAGCCGGTATATATAATATTGCCATATTGATTGAAGAATGGCGCAATGGTGTGAAAATCGGGAAGATAATCCGCGACATGCAGATTGAAATATACGATACCGACAACGAATCCCCTGAAGTAATTACCAACGAAAAATTGTGTGTCGAAGCCGGAACCAAAATAGAAATGACCGTATTGGCTGAAGACCCTGACGGGGATGAGCTAAGTATGTCTGCCAATGGAGCTCCTTTTCTTATCTCTGATTCTTATGCAATATTTGAGTACGAATACCTTGGCAACGGGCAGGCAGAAGGCCTTTTTGTATGGCAAACTTTATGTGATTATGTCAGACAACAACCTTACCTTGTCAATTTCAAAGCTACCGACAATGCTTCACCCATCAGCCTGGTGGACATCAAAAATGTGAATATTTATGTTATCGGACCTGCCACAGAATGGGCTGATATTGGTGCCACCACAACAACAATAACACTTAAGTGGCATCCCAACAAGTGCAACAACGTTACCGGATATAAAATATACCGTAGCAATGAACCCATTAACTGGACTCCCGGGGAATGCACACGCGGTGTCCCCGACGACATTGGATATACTTTCATCGGCACTACCGGTAGCCATTCAGATACAGTTTTCCTGGACAATAACAATGGCACCGGGTTACCACAAGGGTTTAATTATTGCTACCGGGTTGTTGCCGTTTTTCCTGATGGCGCGGAAAGCTATGCCAGTGAAGAAATCTGTACAGAATTGGTGCGTGGTATTCCCACCATTACTAATGTTTCGGTTGACAGCACAGACACAGAAGACGGCAGGATTTACCTGGCCTGGTCAAAACCGAAGGAATTTGACAGCATTGCCTATCCGGGACCGTATAAATACCTGATATACCGTTCAGACAGCCTGTGGGGCGAAAACCTGCAACTCATTGATTCAACAGAAAACATCAACGACACCACATATAACGACAACGGACTAAATACCAAAGACACAGCCTGGTCGTACCTTGTGAAATTCTACAGCGATGAGCCCGGAAACAGGGTGTTGATTGGAACACCTCACGTGGCATCTTCAATATTTTTACGCATCGGGGAGTATGATAATCGCCTAATGCTTAATTTTGATAAAAATGTACCCTGGCAAAACCTCAACTATACAATTTACCGCGAAGACCCGGGTACTGCAGATTTTGATTCCATCGCAACAACGCCTGATATCCAGTATGTGGACTCATTGCTTGTCAACAGCAATGAATATTGTTACAAAATCAAAAGCACAGGTGAATACACAACTTCCGGCTATGTGGATCCCATCATCAACTGGTCGCAAATAAATTGTGGCACACCAAAAGATACAGCTCCCCCCTGCCCACCACATCTTGATGTCAGCAGCTTTTGCGACAGCCTGTACAACCATCTTACATGGACTATGGCTGATTCATGCCTTGAAGACACGCATCACTACAATATCTATTATAAGATCAGGCTGGATGATGATTATACCTTACTTGACAGCACCGTGAACAAGAATACATTGCAATACAAACATTATCCGGAATTAACCATGGCAGCCTGTTATATAGTAACGGCTGTGGATTCTTTTTACAATGAAAGCGCTTACTCAAACAGTATGTGTGTTGACAATTGCACCTCTTATGAATTGCCCAACGTGTTTACCCCAAACAATGACGGAATAAACGATTATTTTCATCCTAAAATGCCGTATTTCTTTGTTGATCATGTGGATATGAAAATTTATAACCGCTGGGGGCAATTGCTTTTTCAAACCACAAACCCTGACATCATGTGGGACGGCCGCATTCAGAAAAACAACAATCTTGTCAGTAACGGAGTGTATTTTTACACCTGTGATGTGTATGAATACAGGTTAACAGGCATAGAACCAAGGCACATGAATGGAACCATACATGTATATACATCAGGACAACAACCAAACCCAAGCCATGTAGAATGAAAATATTGATTTTACATATCGCCCTGCTTTTGTTTCCGTTTTGTGTTATTGCACAAAACTCACAAGAGCTATGGTTCAATTACCTTGTTGACATTGATAACCACAAAGATTACGGAATTCCTGAACAACTCATAAATGATCTGCAGACAAATCCCGGTATGGCTGTTTACCTGGCAGAAAGGTTACATCAAAACGGTATGATTGAGCCATTAAAACCACTCATCAACATGCACCCGGATGATGCAGGCATGAAATATTACGCTGCTTTATTTTATGCCCAACACAATGAACCACAAAAATCTATACAAATGCTTGCAGACCATATAAAATCTTCCGAACGGAAACTCAGAGGAAATATACGCTCGGAAAAAAGTTTTGATCCGGTAAAATCATCATCAGCCTGGCGCAGTTTCTGGATACAGGATCATTACAGAAAACGTGATTTGACCTACGAGGCTGCTTTAAATTTTTATCATGATGGTGATTACAACTGGGCACTGGAAGAACTCAATCCATTGCTAACACAATACCCGTCCAATCATAAATACCTGTATCTTGCTGCCTTGTTGTATGATGAAATGGGCAACCAGCGTTTGGCAATGAATTACATTAAGAAAGCCACAGAAGCCAGCCCGCGCAAAGCTTCCTACCATGCTGCCGCTGCCCGCTTGTATCTTAAAAATAACAACATCCGGCTATCTGTGGAAGCAGCAGAAAAAACACTGGAACTCGCACCCTGGGTGCCTGATTATTACCCGCTTGCAGCAAAAACATTTATTGCCGGCAAACAATATGCCGCTGCTGTAGAAACACTGGAGAATTATTGCCATGCTTTTTCTGATACCGAAGCATGGTACCTGATGGCAAAAGCCAAATTTCACCAACAAAATTACCACGATGTTATTCGCTGGATGAACAAAGCCCTTGAGGCAGACAAAAGCCATTACAACTATTTTGTAATACGTGCCGATGCTTTCAGGGAAACACGATCTTATGAGAACGCATTTAAAGATTATGCCATGGCTTTGGACATAAAGCCCAACCTGCCCCAGGTATATATCAATTATGGCCGGGCACGATTTGATACCGGAGATACCCAAGGCGCCTGTTACCTGTGGCGAAAAGCCCTGCATTATAAGCATCCGGAAGCAAACGATTATTTATACCGCTACTGCCCGCAACAGTATTAATTGTCAAGTTTCACAAGGTTGTTATGTAAAACAATCTTGCTTTGTTTTAA
>JBNGDT010000193.1:0-4586 GCA_049975305.1 Bacteroidales bacterium
TTTCATTCATTCTACATTCATTATTGAAAATTTTACATTCTACATTTAATATCCACCTTTATTTCCATTTTGCAAAGTTAAATTTTATTTTGTTACTAATCAGTACTCGCCCCTGGAAAACAGGGGATTATATGCAAATTTTTCAGACCCTACTTATCAAAACTTTTGGCTCTATTCTAAATTTTAGTTGTTAGATAAATTTTTCATAATTTCGTGCCTGATTAATAATATCAGGTATGACAAAGATAGAGCAAATAATAGAATTATTCAACTCACTTAGTTTCGATGAGCAGAGACTTCTAATGGCAGAGTTTAATAAAGATGATACAGACCAACAACACACTGCTAATAATAACTTTCCTACAATGACTAACTGTCCATATTGTCAGTCTAAGTTGATTATAAAACATGGAGTCAGAGATGGTGTCCAGCGATATAAATGTAAATCCTGCCATAAAGTTTTTACTTCTGCTACCGGGACAAGTTATTATTATTTGCACAAGAAAGACAAATTTGGGGAATATAAAGCATTGATGGAGCAAGGATACATTCCCATAAAGAAGATAGCAGCAAAAATAGGAATTAGCATACAGACAGCCTTTGATTGGCGCCATAAGATTTTAAGCAATTTAAAAGAGACCGGCAACCAGTTTGAAGGACTAACTGAAATTGACGACCTTTGGTTTTTATATAGCCAAAAGGGCAGGAAAGGGTTAAAGTACTCTCGCAAGCATGGAGGTAGCAAACGTAGAGGTGATAACAATTTTCAAGTGAAATTGCTAATAACAGCCGATAGAAAAACAAACAAGGATCTTTCAGTGGTAAGAATAGGCCGGCTAAAAAAGTCAGACATTGAAAGGAAAGTTGGAGGTCAGTTTGTTCGAGGTAGTACTTTGATATCCGACAAACATAGGAGTATTTCGTCCTTTGCAAAGGCAGAAGGGCTTACCCATGTAAGTTTTCTGTCAAAGAAACATACAGCAGGTGGAGATTACCACATACAAAAGGTCAATAACATTGCTACAAGACTAAAAACAATAGTAAATCATCAATTAAGAGGAGTATCAACAAAGTACTTACAATGTTATGCAAACTGGTTTGCTTTTCTTGAAAGGAATAAGAACCACGTTGATTGCAATAATAACCTTGATCAAGCCTTGACTAATAACAATCAAACTTGGAATCAATACACAAACATGGAAGACATCTATAAACGATTTATTGAGAATTTATCAGCCAGGACGTACCGTTGTCCAATAAAAAGGAAGTGGAAAACACAAATTAACTATACCTCAAACAATTATGATGGAAGTTTTATCTAACAACCAAAATTTAGAATAGAGCCAAACTTTTTAGACAACTTCCCTCCAGGAGAATGCTCATCCTGCTTCAGAAATGACTTCTTCAAAATATTCTACTTTGATGATTATGGTTATTATAATGACAAATCATAATCCATTCCAGCAATAATTATATTTCTGCAACCGGAATCCCTCATGACCGAATCTTTTTTTGTTGTATGATGCGACACACATAAACAAACATTTCCAGAAAGATGATTTTTTTATTTTCAACTGATTTGTTTATGGTAGAACAGTATCCCCCCTGCCATTAATCAATCATCCTCTCAAAGTCTTTTTCACTGATGGTGGTAATATCATGTTTTTTCGCCTTGTCCAATTTTGCCGGGCCAATGTTATCTCCGGCCAGCAGGTAATCTGTTTTGGAAGATACAGACTGCACATTTTTACCACCATGCTTTTCAATAAGCGCCTTCAATTCGTCCCGCGAATGATTTTCAAAGCTGCCGGAAATCACAATTTTAGCACCATTGAGCTTGTTTGTGATTTGCGTGTCTGATGGCTCAGCTTTTAACTGCAAACCATGCTCCACCAGCCGTTCCACAATCTCCTGGTTTGATGGTAAGTTGAAATAATCAACCACAGATTGGGCAATGGTTCCGCCAATTTCATCAATGGAGGCAATTTTTTCTTTTGATGCGGCAGCAAGTTTATAAATATCAGGAAAGGCTTTTGCCAGCACCTTGGCGGTGGTTTCACCGACATGGCGTATGCCCAGGGCATATACCACACGGGGATACGGCACTTCTTTGGCTTCCTGTATGCCATCAATGATGTTCTTTGCAGATTTTTCCCTGAAACGGTCAAGTTTCAGAACATCTTCTGCTTTCAGTTCAAATAAATCAGCCACATTTCTAATAAGCCCCTTCCGGATAAACAGATCCACAGTTTCCTCACCGATGCTGTCAATATTCATGGCTTTACGGCTGATAAAATGCTTAATTTTTCCGCTTATTTGTGGCGGACATCCATTTTCGTTGGGGCAGAAATGTTTGGCTTCACCCTCTTTGCGAACAAGTTCAGTACCACATGCCGGGCATTTACTGATAAATTCAATGGGTTTGCTGTTTTCATTCCTGTTAGCCACGCCGACAATTTTAGGAATAATCTCCCCGCCTTTTTCCACATACACATCATCGCCGACATACAAGTCAAGCAATTTTATCTGGTCAGCGTTATGCAAAGATGCCCGCTTTACGGTGGTTCCAGCAAGATATACCGGTTTCAGGTTGGCTACCGGGGTAATGGCTCCGGTTCGTCCCACCTGGTATTCAACAGACTGCAATGTAGTAATCACTTGTTCTGCTTTAAATTTATAGGCTATTGCCCAACGAGGCGATTTCGCTGTCATGCCGAGTTCTTCCTGCATAGAAAAATCATTCACTTTCAATACAATACCATCAATATCATAGGGCAGGTTTTTTCTGTTCTCGTCCCAGTAATCAATAAAATCAAAAATATCACTGTGCTTATTTGCTAATGTCATGTTTTCAGGCACCCTGAATCCCCATAATTTAGCAAGATTTAAACTGTCATAATGTGTTTTGGCAGGCGTATCTACGGCAATCATGGAATAAAGGAAACAATCCAGCTTACGCTTAGCCATTTCAGATGATTTTTGCATTTTGAGGCTTCCTGCAGCGGCATTTCTTGGATTGGCAAAGGGTTCTTTGCCTTCTTTTTCACGCTGAGTGTTCAATTCATCAAAAACAGGCCGGGGCATGAAAATTTCACCCCTGATCTCGAAGAGTTCAGGGATATTTTCACCCTGAATTTTGAGCGGAATGGAATGGATAGTACGCACATTATCGGTAACATCATCACCCTGATAACCATCACCACGGGTAACAGCACGTGTCAACACCGCTTTTTCATATGTCAGGCTGATGGATACGCCGTCATATTTCAATTCACACACATATTCAGGATATTGTCCCAATCCTTTATGAACACGTTGCAGAAAGGCTTGTAACTCTTCTTTTGAATAGGTATTTTCAAGGGACAGCATGGGAGTCCTGTGTTTTACCTGTTCAAATTCCTGGTTGATATCACTGCCTATGCGTTTAGACGGAGAGGCAGGGTCATCATATTCGGGGTGTTCTTTTTCCAGTTTTATCAATTCATGCATCAACTGGTCATATTCAAAATCCGAAATTGCGGGCTGAGCATCCACATAATATTTTTTATTGTGGTAATTCAGTGTTTTTCGCAGTTCTTCTATTCTTTTTCCAGGGTCTTGCATCTGTATATAATTATGTTAATAACGGTTACGAATTAATGATAATCATGTCTTCCATAGTTTTACTCAAACAACAATTTCTTGTTACACCGATATGTTTTCAACCCTGCTTGCCATCAACAGGCTGGCATCTTGCATGACGGCAGTCAGTAAGTGGCAGGCAGAGGTGTAATCCCAGTCTAATACAAATATTGTTTAAAGGTAACATTTTTACGAGATTTGCACAAGAAATTTCAGCGTAATTTCTCAATGGATGGACAGAGAAAAAACGCAAAGGTTTAAAATTTATTTACAACTTTGTTCACCTCCTTAATGCATTTTAACCCAACTTGAGCATTTTTACATTAAAAATCAAAAAAATGCAGGTATTTTCCATAAAAGGAAACTTTAACATGCTTATTATCAGCATCAATTTTTTCAACCCCTTGTTGTAGTCCCCGAATTTATTTGTTTATTTAAAATTTATTTTTTACTTTTGCAATATGTTTATAAAAACTATTGTAAAAACAGAAAAGAAGACCGGTAAGCAATACAATTATTACCGCCTTTGCGAAAGTTACCGTATTGGGAACAAAGTAAGACACCGTTCCATTGTGAGCATGGGGAAAGCTTGAAGGCATTGATACAAAAGAAGACAAAAAACTACTGGCCGATGCCATTGAAACAATAATCCGTGGAGAAAAACGTCTTTCCTTATTTGAAACAAAACCTGAGATTGAAAAATATGCCAAAGAATTTTCAAACAGGATAATTAATGAAAAGCTGCTGGATGTCCAACCAACACTAAAAGCATCCAAAGCCGAGGGTATACCTACAGACTATGAAAAGGTTGACCTAAACAGCATAAAACATAAAGAAGTCAGGGAACTTGGAACAGAATGGCTTTGCAAACAGGCTTTAGAGCAATTATCTATAAAACAGCTACTAACAGATAAATGTAGGTTTAGCGATGCTTCCTCAGACATGGCAATGATTCATATAATCAG
>JBNGDT010000194.1:0-4573 GCA_049975305.1 Bacteroidales bacterium
TTCATGAAAGAGCAAGGGAAAATCTGAACGATTATTTCTTTTTACGATATGAAAAAACATTTTTAAATGATAAGCTGAAAATTACTCCCATTGGCGGCGGTTTTATTGTTACCGACTGGGATAATGTTCAGGATAATTATGCCCTTGTGTATATGCCTGAGATTGCATACCAACCAACGGTTAATTCAGAAATCATTGTATCAACCACAATTTTTGAGGGGAAAGGAGATAATTTGTTTTCTAATCTGAAGGACTACAATATGTTTATGTTAAAAATGAAATATAGTTTTTAATGTTGATAAACACACACTGATTAATCACATTGCCTGCTCAAAAATACTAAAGTGCACGCCGCCATATCTCCGGTGTTCCAGAAAATGGGGGAACCAACTGAAATTGTGCGTCTTGTTATGCTCAATCACAAGCAAGCCACCGGGCCTGAGCAGATTGCGTTCAAATACCAAGCGATGAATTTCCTGATAATCTTCCGTATCGAAAGGAGGATCAGCAAAAATAATGTGGTATTCCTGTTGCACTTTTTCAAGGTAGCTGATGGCGTTGGCATTATATACGGAAACTGTATCGGCCTTGAGTTCTTTAAAAACCTTTTTAATAAAATCTGACTGTAACCTGTTGATTTCCACACATGAAATAGCTTCACACCCCCGTGAAAACATTTCAAAAGAAATGGCTCCACTCCCACTGAACAGGTCAAGAAAACGAATTTCATTAAGGTTATAATGATTATTCAAAATATTAAAAAGGCTTTCACGCGCAAAATCAGTGGTGGGCCGTGAAGAAAAAGAGGGAGGTATTTTGATGTGTTTCCCTTTAAACTTGCCTGCAATAATCCGCATCAATCAAAATTTAAAAAATTCACAAAATAATGTGGCTGTGTGTCCTGAAACTGGTATGAATAAGATTTGTCCGTGTTCAGGGTTTCCATGTATATGTGTTTCACAAATTTATTCAATTGAATCAGGGCAATGTCATTTTGCTCTATCCAGCCTGAAAACATCACCGGGCATGTTTTTGGATCCAGCACGAGTTGTTTGAAAAGGTTCAGTACATAATACACCAGGTCATTGCTTTTTTTCCAGTTATACACATTGAATAACCTGGGGCTGCCATTACTGAACACCAGCATTTCGGCAAAAGAATCCCAAACTTGCACAAACACAGTATCCGGCTGTTTGGGGTTGTTGTATTTGAGGGCTGATTTCACCAACGCTGCTGCTGACAATTCTTCAGATGCCGGTTTTAATGTATCGGTCAATGATTTATGCATGGGTTCATCCACCAGCCCGGCTAATTTGTATTCATGGTTTGGAAATTCCGACAATACCAGGCTTTTATCTACAGTGTTAGGATAATGAAACTGCATCACATCATCCAGTTTTTCACCTTCCACAAAGGCGTTAGGAAGCATCAGTACATCGCGTGTGTAATATACCACATGCTGAACGGTGATCGGAACATCTTTACCCCAGATATCATATAAAAATGCTTTTTTGTTGTTTTCTGTTTCTTTGGCAGATGCTTCGGATGTTGCAGGAAAAGACCTGAAGGCCATGTATTTGTTTTCTTTTTTATCCTTAATGGAAAAGCAACATCCATCCGGGCCTGTCAGCACTGACATTGCACAATTTTCAAAACCTGTGTTTTGTAAATTTTTGTCAACGATTTCAATAGGCTGCATTAGGTAATATTTAGAGTTTAGTCAGTGTATGATAGGTGGATGTAATTAATTGTTTCCCATCATCAAACATATACCAAATTAATTTTCCCAGTTTCCTGCATTGTTGGTTGCTTCTGTGAGTGATCCTACGCGCAAGACACTGTCACCACGGGTGGAGATATAATTGATAATTAACTGTTTATCCATGCCATCCAAAATGTCCCAGAAATTTACCCTGGCTTCAAACACCTTCACTTCCACTTTAGAACCGGTCATTACAGTGGCTGTATCCATACGGAATTTAGCTTGCGTGCCACAAGGAATGTAAGCCATTGAATCAAGCGGATAGCCGGGATTTTTAAACAAAGTATCAGAAAACGGCATATAGAAGGTATCACGCTGCACAATACCAAGTTCCACAGCTTTTTTCTCGGTGAGGGTATCAGGAACAAATCCTTCTTTTTTCACAACCGGCAGACTCCCGTTTTTAATAAAATTGATAAGTGTGTCGAAATGCGGGGTGTAATGTCCGTGTTGCTTTTTGAATTCCACCTGGGCAGTACGAATGTCCTCCAACCTTTCAATTACCTGGTCAAAACGTTTATTCCTTTCCTGATCAAATTTGATAGGCTTTTGTATTCCTTTTACTATCAATATAGCCAAAAACACAATCACTACCAACAATACAACTTGAAAAATAATCATGACTGTCTTGTTCATCTTTTTTGTTTTTTATATTTTCGAATCCGTTTTCAAATGATCTCTTACCATAAAAGGTATGGAGCAAAATTAGTATTTTTTCATAAAATTCCACAGAATTCAAGCAAAAAAATGATAAAAAACTTTCAAAGCAAACAAATTCTCAACAAATTTCCTTATGATCCAACCCATGACCAGACAATTCTTGTGGAAAAACTGTCAAATTTTCTCCATACCAGAACAGAGAATCCCGTTTTTTTATTGAAAGGGTATGCGGGGACAGGAAAAACCAGCCTCATCAGCGCCTTTGTCAAAACGCTGAAAGATTTGAAAATCAATTTCAGTTTGATGGCACCAACAGGCAGGGCTGCCAAAGTATTATCGCATTACAGCGGCTTTCCGGCATTTACCATTCATAAACAAATATACAGGCAAAAATCGGGCGGACAGGTTTTTACAGGGTTTGACCTGAACTACAATAAGCAAACCAACACCGTTTTTATTGTGGATGAAGCCTCGATGATATCCAACGAATATGCCCCCAACAGCATGTTTGGTTCCGGCAGGCTTCTGAGCGACCTGCTGCAATATGTCTTTTCCCGGACAGGTTGCAGCCTGATTTTAATTGGTGATACCGCTCAGCTTCCTCCTGTCAATACGGATTTATCACCTGCTTTGGATGAATCCGAACTGAAAGCCATGGGTATGCAGGTAACATCCCATGAATTAACTGAAGTTATCAGGCAATCAACCACATCAGGGATACTGATGAATGCCACCAATATACGCAAAAAAATCATCACCGACCCTGAAAGTCTGCCGGAACTGAACATAGAACCATATACAGACATTGAACACATTGGCGGCAACGAGTTGGTGGATATACTGGAAAGTACCTACGATGATGTAGGTATCAATGAAGTAAAAATAATATGCAGATCAAACAAAAACGCCAACGTATATAACCATGGTGTGCGGAATCAGATTTTGTGGCGTGAAGAAGAATTATCGTCCGGGGATTTATTGATGGTGGTAAAAAACAATTATATGTGGTTACCCGATAAAGCCCCTATTGATTTCATTGCCAACGGTGATATGATTGAAGTTGTACGGCTGAAAAAAAAACATGATTTATACGGGCTCCGGTTTCAGGATGCGGAAATACGTTTTGTGGATTATACTGACCTGGAAGTTGAAGTTCGGCTGATGCTCGATTGTTTAAAGGTTGATGGTCCATCGTTAACTTCAGAAGCTACTCAAACATTGTATGAAAAGGTAAAACTTGACCATCAGCATCCTGATGGCAAAAAACAAATGGAAGCCATGCGGAAAGATCCTTTTCTCAATGCACTGCAGGTTAAATATGCTTATGCAATGACCTGCCATAAAAGCCAGGGAGGGCAATGGCACAGCATTTTCATTGATCAGGGATACGTTACAGAAGAAATGATGGGAATATCTTATTACCGGTGGTTATACACAGCGTTGACCAGAGCCACACACAAGGTATATCTTGTGAATTTTTCCAATGTGTTTTTCAATCAGCATACACCCCTGTGAAAATAGGGGAACTGCATCTAAATAAAGTAAAATTCGTTCAAAGTGTCTCAGTATTTTAGCGTTAACAGTTATTTGCATTAGAACATTAACACATGAGCTTATGAAAAAATTAAAAAATAAAATGGCGGAAAAGGGGTTTTATCATTGTTTTGGGTGTTCTCCGGACAACCCCAGGGGGCTAAAACTGGAATTTTATAAGGATGATGATGAGATTGTTACATATTTCGAACCAGCATGGTATTACGATGGCTGGGACGGCATCATGCACGGTGGTATCATTGCCACACTTATGGATGAAACAGGCGCCTGGGCAGTGATGCATTTATTGGGGGAAACTGGAGTTACTACCACCATGAAGGTAAAATTCAAACTTCCTGTAAAAACACTTAACGGAAAAGTGGAAATCCGCGGAAAGATAGAACACATCCAGCATAACATTGCACACATCAAAACGGAATTACGCGACAACAACGGCAATTTATGCAGTGAAGCGGAATTGAATTACTATCTGCGTAAATAAAATTTATTATGTACGGGCATTTATTATCTTATCAATAATATTCGTGTAATTTTTGGCAAAAACTTACTCCTCTGTTTCGTTCTGTAATTTTCCGAATTGAAGATTTGAAGCGTTCT
>JBNGDT010000195.1:0-4523 GCA_049975305.1 Bacteroidales bacterium
GAAGCTGCAGCCATGGGGTGTGTGTTCACCGCATTCCTGCCCGCCGTTTCTCATAGAATAAAAATATTGCAAAAAAGGCAGGCGGGAGCCATTTTTTCGTAGTGGGTCAAAGCATTTTCAAGGATTGGAAATAGTGGGAATCCCGGCTGAACAGATCTCGGGATTCCGGCAGAAAATGCTTTGGGGAACCCACAGAAAAAATGGGTTTGGCGGTGATTTTCTTTGCTTCTTTCATGGTAGGAAAGAAAGAAGGACAATAAATGTCTTCTTAAAATGCTTTTGATGTAACAAAAATGGAAAACATAAATATCAGAAATTCACAATATTAACTTAATTCAAGACCCATAAAAAGTTATTAATAAACAGTTTGTGTTTTCTGCGAAACTTTTGTTATTAATATTAAATTCAATATTACACACCTGCCTGCAGGCAGGATTGAACGCAACTTGGTATTAAAAGTCCCCTTAAAAAAATGCCCCTGAATATTCAGAGGCATTTCTACTGTATTTATGTTGTCTATTTTTTTACAATTTTCACAATAGCGTCAAAGGCTTTGGGATCATTCATTGCAAGGTCGGCAAGTACTTTCCTGTTGATTTGAATGTTCTTATTTTGTAACATGCCCATAAACTGAGAATAAGACAGGTCATACTGTCGTGCAGCGGCATTGATACGCTGTATCCACAAACTGCGGAATGTGCGTTTTTTTGCTCTCCGGTCGCGGTAAGCATAGGTTAAACTTTTTTCGTAGGCGTTTTTGGCAACGCTCCACACATTTTTTTTGGCCCCATAATAGCCACGGGTTTGTTTTAAAATCTTTTTTCTTTTTGTCCTTGAGGCAACTGCATTTACACTTTTTGGCATAATTTTAATTTTTTGTTGTTCAGCGTCCTTCTAATGAAGAATCTTTCAGCTAAACAAGGTTAAAACTCTGTTACTTTTCAAAGAAAACATGGGTATTATTTCATAGCAAGCTGATGTTTGATGTTTTTCTCGTCAACTTTTTTCACTGTTGTAAAGTGCCCAAGTTTGCGTTTGCGTTTTTTTGACTTTTTAGTCAAAATATGGCTTTTATAGGCATGTTTTCTTTTAATTTTCCCTGTTCCGGTGATTTGAAATCTCTTTTTAGCACCGGCTTTTGTTTTCATTTTTGGCATATACTGCTATTTTTAGTTTATCAACAATTATTTCTTTTTCGATGTTTTAGGTGATAAAAGCATAATCATTCGTTTGCCTTCGAGCTTGGGCAATTGATCTACTTTTGCTACATTTTCAAGGTCTTGCGCCAGTTTCAGCAACAGTATTTCACCTTTTTCTTTAAACAGAATTGTACGTCCCTTGAAAAATACGTAGGCTTTTACTTTTGCACCATCTTTCAAAAAATTTTCAGCGTGTTTTAATTTAAAATTATAGTCATGGTCATTGGTGTTGGGGGTAAACCTAATCTCTTTTTGTACCATTTTAACCGTATTGGCTTTCATTTGTTTTTGTTTTTTCTTTTGCTGGTACAATAATTTTTGATAATCGGCGGCTTTGCACACGGGTGGATTTGCTTTGGGTGAAATTTCAACCAGATCCAATCCCATGTTGTTTGCAATCTTCATGGCTTCACGGGTATCATAAACACCAGGTTCGTCGATGTTATCGCCAACGAGACGTACTGAATCTACACGGATTTCTTCATTTATCCGGTAAGACAGTTCATGGTTACTATTTCCTCTTGATTTATTTATATCTATGTCCTCCTTTAATTTTGGTTAATTATATTTTAATTCATTTTCTACTTCTTTGTTGACCATATTTGCAAATGCTTCGATCGACATACTTCCCTGATCTCCCTGGCCTTGTTTCCTTACTGAAACAGTGTTTGAAGACACTTCTTTTTCGCCTGCAATCAGTAAAAACGGGATACGTTTCAATTCATTGTCACGTATCTTTCTGCCAATCTTTTCATTGCGATCATCAATCAGGCTGCGAATATCGTAATTTTTTAACAAATCAGAAACTTTTTTTGCGTAATCATTAAATTTATCACTAATTGGCAGTATAACAGCCTGATCAGGAGTGATCCAAAGAGGAAATTTACCTGCAGTGTGTTCAATCATGACGGCAATGAATCTTTCCATGGAACCAAAAATGGCACGGTGTATCATAATGGGCCGGTGTAATTCATTGTCACAGCCTTTGTATTCCAGCTTAAAACGTTCAGGCAGGTTGTAATCAATCTGGATTGTCCCGAGTTGCCATGCCCTGCCCAATGCATCTTTTACAATGAAATCCAATTTGGGCCCGTAAAAAGCAGCTTCGCCGGTTTCAATCGTAGCATCCATTCCTTTTTCCTCTACCGCTTCAAGAATGGCCTTTTCTGCCTTATCCCAGTTTTCATCTTTTCCGATGTATTTTTCATGATTGTCGGGATCGCGAAGGGAAATCTGGGTGCTGAAATCGTTAAAATCAAAAACCCTGAAGACATAAAATACCAGGTCTATGATGGCTTTGAACTCATCTTTGAGTTGATCGGGACGACAGAATATATGTGCGTCGTCCTGTGTAAAACTACGTACCCTTGTCAGTCCATGCAGCTCTCCGTGTTGCTCATACCTGTACACGGTACCAAATTCGGCCATGCGTACGGGGAGGTCTTTGTAGGAATACTGTTTGAACTTGTACATTTCAACATGATGCGGGCAATTCATGGGTTTTAGCATAAATTCCTCCCCTTCCTGTGGTGTGCTTATTGGCCTGAACGAAGCTTCGGCGTATTTGTAATAATGGCCGGAGGTTTTGTACAAATCAACATTGCCGATGTGCGGGGACATCACCATTTCATAACCACGCCTGCGTAATTCTTTTGTCAGAAAATCTTCGAGCCGTAGGCGCAGGTCTGCTCCTTTGGGCAACCATAAGGGAAGCCCCATGCCTACTTTGGGAGAAAAAGTAAACAATTCAAGTTCTTTGCCCAGTTTTCTATGGTCACGGAGCTTTGCCTGTTCCAGGATTTCAAGGTATTTGGTGAGCATCTTTTGTTTCGGAAAACTGATGCCGTAAATTCTGGTCAATTGTTTGTTTTTTTCATCACCACGCCAGTAAGCACCGGCTACGTTGAGTAATTTTACGGCTTTGATGAAACCGGTGTGGGGAAGGTGAGGGCCACGGCACAAATCAGTGAAACTGCCGTGGGTGTATAATGTGATGTTTTCATCTTCGAGTTCATTGATGAGCTCAATTTTATACTGATCCTGTTTTTTCTCGTAATGTTCCAGCGCTTCTTTTTTGCTGATTTCTTTATGAATGAACTGGTTATTTTGCCTTGCCAGTTCAATCATGGTTTTTTCTATTTTCGGAAAATCATTTTCAGAAATAACAGTACCTTCAGGTAAATCCACATCGTAATAAAACCCATTTTCAATAGCTGGCCCGATGGCAAATTTAATGCCCGGGTATAATGTGGCAAGTGCTTCGGCCATCAGGTGGGAGCTGGAATGCCAAAAGGCATGTTTTCCCTGTGGATCGTTGAATTTGTGCAGAACAATATTAGCGTCTGTTTCGACGGGGCGTGTCAGGTCTGTGAGTTCACCGTTGATGGTTATTGCAAGCACTTCTTTGGCCAGTTGCGGGCTGATGTCTTTAGCGATGTCCAGCCCTGTGATGCCTGCATCATATGTTCTGACACTTTTATCTGGTAATGTTATGTTTATCATGAGCACAATTTTTAGGGTACAAAAATATGAATGTTTGTTTTAAACTGCAAACAATGCAGATTGTTCATTTATTGATGGGGGAGAGGACACTAGTCAAGGCTAAGTTGATGTTATTTGTGATTTCCTTCCCGATATCGATCTTCATCGTAATCAGCTTAACCAACGGAATGCAATGCGCTATCACTTTTGAATGCCTGGTTTTGGATGATTTGGGCGCCTGCTTTTTCATCCTGGCTGAGCTATACGAAAGACCTGAACTTTCGTAAAGCTAAAAAAAGCCAGCCTGAAAAAGCACCGGTCTCCGGCTTTTAGTGCCAGGCGTCTCTGCCTGTTCGTGTATGCAGGACAAAGGAGCTACTTTCAGGCCGCTCTTTGCTCTGCACACTCACAAGGCAGCGAGCGCCTGTCAGCTAACCGCCTCCCACCTGGCGCGGGGGAAGCGTAACACCTGGCAGCAGCTCGTTTTTTTTAGCCGGTATTGGGTTGATTTCATCAGCCTTTGTGAAAATATTCAACACATTTTTTGGATATCTGTCATTTTATTCCCAGTTTTACATAGCAGATGTATGAAAATGCAGAAGATGAACGAAAAGCACAGCGATTAACTGGCATGCAGGCTTGTAGTGCATCAGATGTAAAAAACATATATTTGTAAAGTTTCACTACGTTGTTAATAGCATGGAGGGCTGCAAAATGATAATTTGCTTACATTTTGTATAACCGAAAATTTAAACAATATGAAGCAAGAATACCACTCAAACGCGCCGACAAATGTACATATACGTTTGGACATAAACAAAAGCAAGTTGACAAATTTGATGC
>JBNGDT010000196.1:0-4487 GCA_049975305.1 Bacteroidales bacterium
ACCAACAATTCTTGTATGCCTCTTTTGTATAATGCCACTGTTTCAGTTTTAACATTGTAATATTGGCGGCTTACCTCTGGTTTTAACAATGTGCCGCTTGGGGTGTGAAAATTAGCGTAAAATTGGCGTGCAGCATCATCGGGCTGTATGTATTGCTTAAACCAGTGGTATTGGTCAAATTCGTAAGGGCTTTTGCCCAGTTTCTCAACTATTGCAAATTTATTTCGTTTGGCATGCTGTCAGATTCTACCAGTGCGGTGCGGCCATTACCTCCATGTCTTAAATGTGTTACCTTCCCGGCTCTGCGTAAATTATCAAAATCCCAATAACTCACAAGCTCACCGGTGCTGCCATTCCTGGTTTCTGCGAGCCATCGTACATCAATTCCGAGTATGTTGTTGTGGTAGGTTACCATTTGGGGTTTGAAGTTTGAGGTTAGTGCCCCGGCAGGTTCCGGTGTGGCTGCGTGCAAGTTTTTTGTTAACTTCAGGGCTGGAAACAAAATTGATTTGATTATGATCACACCTAAATTAAAAGACTGCGTACTTATGCGTACTTAAATGCTTGATGTCCAAAACCGACATATCACCAGATTCAGAGTATTTTGTGCCTATCAGCATGAGTAAGATTGCTGATGAATGTGTTACTAAGACAAAGTTTGTGAAAAGCATAGTGGTACAGTTTAATGAGTTAAATTTGATTGCAAGTGGTTTTAATGCTCACCCTTTTGTACTTGTTTCTGCTATTAAAGCTGATGCTCACGATCTCGTCAGCAGAGGGGACTTTGTTGTCAAGGAAGAACTTCTTGAGAAAGAAATAAAGAAGCTTTTGCTAGAAATTGAATCTCTTAAATCGAGCTTTCCCGAGAAAGCCGAGCGCTTCACTTCGATTATTGCTGGCATTAGTACGGCTCTGGGCATAATTATAAAATCGTGATGCGTAATCAATTTCAAAATTGATTATAGCGCCTACATTTCCAAAGCGACCGTTGTAAATGGTTTCTGAATACAGAATATTCTGAATTTGTTTCATTAAGATGGCTAATCACCGGAGAAGGTGAGGTGCTGCAAAAGGATCAAGCCACCGGTAAGCCACCACCGGCAACAAAATCGGATGATGCATGCAAGCAGGAAGTGGAGTTTTATAAACGCTTGCTAAAGGAGAAAAAAGCTGAGCTTAAACAAGCTTATATGGATATGGGTAAGTTGCAGGCAAATTGCAAAGTTAAAAAAGAGAGCCCTTACAGTGATCGTACTCAAAGTTTCTCCAAATTGACAAGCAAAGGTGAAAAAACAAACGAAAAGTCCCAATCTTAAGGCAGTTTATTGTTTAAAAAATGGCTAATAATGCCTTTACTTGCACTCATTTAATTACTTACACAATTTTGCGTTTATTAATTTGCTTGATAAACCCCCGCAGCCCTTGCAATTTTGCTTGATAAACAGCCTTAATCCCTGCCGTTTTGTAGATAATTCAGCATTAACCCCCTTTGTTTTTTGCCATTTTTGGCAAACCAATTGGCAAACCAAAACCCAAACATACTAATTACGGTTGCATTGCGTTTGTGGGCACAAAAAAAGCCGCAATAAGCGGCTGAGCATGGTTTTAAGGCAATTTAAGTGTTGTTTTAGTTTATTCATTGTTGTTTCATTTTTGCTTAAAACGTGTTCATTTTGTTTCATTTTGGTGTCATTTGGTACTTATCGTTTTGTTGTTTGGTTGGTGGCTAATTCCTCGCAATGTTTGTTTTATCAGCTTGTTTGTGGCTTTTTTGTGTTTTTTGTAAAGGTACTTTTGGTTTTGTGCCCGTTACTTCGCTGTTTTAACAGCCCAGGTTAGGCAGAGCTTGCCCGGCGATAGACGGGTTTGGATTTTTTAGATTTTGAACTTTAAATTTTTTGCCAAAAATTACACGCATATTTAATAAGATACTAATGCTCCAGATGATGAATAATTGATTTCATGATCATCATGCCGTCAGTATTTCCCAACTCTTCGTCAGCAGCCCTTTCGGGATGTGGCATCATACCAAATACGTTGCCTGTTTTATTTGAAATCCCGGCAATGTTCATCACCGAGCCGTTGGGATTATCTTCCTGTGTCAATTCTCCATGTTCATTACAATAACGCCAGATAATCTGTTTGTTCTGAACCATATCAGACAACACATCATCCGGGGCATAATACCTGCCTTCGTGATTAGCGATGGGAATTTTTAAAATTCTACCCTGTGGTACATATTCAGTCAGTGGTGTGTGAAGATGTTCTGCTCTGATGTATTGGTTTTTGCAGATAAAATTCTGATTGGTGTTATGCAGCAAAGCACCTGGTAACAAGCCAGCTTCACACAATATCTGAAAGCCATTGCACACACCAAACACAAATCCACCGCCTGCTGCAAATTCAATGACTGACTCCATCAAAGGAGAATTCCGGGCAATAGCACCGGAACGCAGGTAATCACCATAGGAAAATCCTCCCGGTAAAATAACAGCATCTACAGATTTTAATCCGATATCTTTATGCCATAATTCAACCACTTTCTGGTTAAGTTTTTCCCTGAGCACATATATCATATCGTGATCACAATTTGATCCCGGAAATATCAACACACCAAATTTCATACATTAACAATTATAACAATATTTCTTTATCAATTTTTGAAGCGTTTTAGTTCATTTGTTTCAAATTCTTTTGGGCTTCCTCCAGCAATTTATTTTGCTTTTCCAGTTCTTTTTTCAAATTCTCTATTTCCTTCAGGTTATCTTCTATTTTCCCCTGGTATTGTTCATTCTTTTTTTCCAAATGTTTTTTTTCTTTCTCAAGGTCTTTAACCATTTTAGCCTTTTCTTCCCGGAGTTTTTCAAACGCTTCCTTTGCCACCTGTTGTGCGAAATTCTGCACTATAGTTTTCATGGCTCTTTGTTCTGCAGGGTGGTCAGATCCCATGTAGGCACCACCCAAATCAACCGCTATGTAAAATTCGACCAGGTTGTCTTTTTTATCAACCCTGGCATACACATCCACAGCATGGTCGGCAACAGAAGTAATCATGGCGTTGTCAGCAAAAATTTCTTTTCTGCCTTTTACTTTTTCAGCATTGTAATTTTTCATAATGTCTTTCCATGCTTTTTCAACATCTTTATCCTCAGCATTTGGTATTACAACATACAAGACCTCCCGTTTACTGCCGTTGATTCTTTTTTTATCTTCTTTTACTTTTGTATTTTGTGCCATGAGGCTACTAACTGTTATCAGGCATAGCAGGAGAATTGTCAATATCCGTTTCATAATTTTTCATTTTAGTTAATTAAACTATTTTTTTCGTTCTGTAAAATAAACAATTAAATCATATAAAACATCATTTGCTTCATTTTTTGGTAAAGTTTTTAAAATATCATGTGCTTTGCTCACATGATCATTCATCACTTGTTGTGCATAATCAAATCCCTTATAGGTATCAATAAATTCCAATATTTGTTGCTTATCTTTTTTGTTCACACCATTATCAATGGCTTCCATAATCCTGGATGATTCCTTTTTTGGGGCTTTATCCAATGCATAAATCAACGGCAGTGTATATTTTTTTTCTTCCAGGTCTTTTCCATTGACTTTTCCAAAAGAATAACTCGCTGTAAAATCCAGAATATCATCTTGTATCTGAAATGCCATACCGGCTTCATTTCCAAATTTTTGTATGGCAATCTCTTGTATTGGGGTAGCCCCTGCAGTTTTTGCTCCTAACTGGGCTGCAGCACTGATTAAAACAGCAGTTTTTCTGTAAATAATGTCCATATATACAGCTTCAGAATACCTTTTTATTTCTATTTCTTTCAACTGAATAATTTCTCCCATACTCATTTGTGAAATGGTGGGTGTAAGAATCTCCAAAACATCATACATTTTCTCTTCGATGGCAATTTCCAATGCTTTGGAAAACAAATAATCACCTGCCAGCACAGCAACTTTATTGTTCCATTCTGCATTGACTGTCTTTTTGCCCCGGCGAACCACTGCTTTATCCACAACATCATCATGAATAAGCGTGGATGTATGTAACAAATGAACCAATACAGCAGCCAAATAAGTTTGCCGGGTTACTTTACCAAACAATTTTGCTGATATATAGACGAGATGCACGCGTACTTGTTTTCCCGTATCTGAAAAAATATATTGCAATACACGATTCAAATAGTCATCATCAGATTTAATAAGCGAAAACACATCAGCATTGAAATCTTTCACATATTGCTCTGTCAATTGCGTTATTTTTTCCAGCTTTTTCATTGCCATTATTTACTACTGATAAAAATAATATTTTTCAGCATTACTGTCCGGTAAAAATAAAAAAAGATATTTAAAGATTCGTAACTATCTAAAAAATAGCTGATACTTGGTTAAAATATTTTTATTTTCAAAAGTAAGCCCCCTCTGTCAGAATAATGAAGGTTGCATGAGCTCATCATATGATTTTTGCCAATCTTTAT
>JBNGDT010000197.1:0-4476 GCA_049975305.1 Bacteroidales bacterium
TATTGATTGGAAACCTCGGTGGAACACCCGAACTGAAAGAACTTGGCAACGACAACCACGTGCTCAACATGAGCCTTGCCACAAACGAATATTATAAAGACAACAATGGCAACCGCCAGCAAAAAACCACCTGGCATCGTGTTGTAGCATGGAACGGTGCAGCAAAATTATTGGCAGAAAAATGTCAGACAGGCTCAAGATTGATGGTTGAAGGGAAACTTGAGAACAAACAATGGGAAAAAGATGGCGAAAAACGCTATTCTACAGAAATAAAGCTGAATGAATTTATGTTGCTTGACAACAAAAATTAATTTCAACCCATATATCGTTAAAAAAAGCTGCCTCCGGGTGGCTTTTTTTGTTTCAGGCTTTTGTTACGCCAGCAGGCGGACAAGCACAGTTTTTGATTGCCATCCATTCGGCTGGCAGGGTTGAATATTACAACATCACATTCAATCCCTTCAGGATTGTTTTGTTCCCGCTGCCCAAATAATCAAAATTTACACATAGATTTTCATCCCAAAACCTTTAATGGCCTTACGTTTCTAAATTGCTTATTTCTTTTGTGATTTCAAAATCATATTCAGGGTAATCGTAAATGGGAATGCGGTGTTCGGTTTCGCCAATGGAATAACCAAAAATATTGTTGTAATCTTCAATATCTTCCCCCATTTCTTCCATTTGTTCCATGTATTTTTGTATGGATTTTGATTCAATGATGGTTACCTTACCCATTTTGTGAATGATGGGGCTGTGATTTCGTGTGGAATCGTGGTCAAACTCCAGGATGCGGCGACCATACCTTGTGATTCCGATTACTCTGTAGGTCAGGCTTTTGCCAACGCCGGGCAAGTTCAATACGTTACGGTCTGTGCCGAGAAACGGAAGATTGGCTTTTGTTCTCAGGTTATC
This sequence comes from Bacteroidales bacterium, assembly GCA_049975305.1. Taxonomy (GTDB): domain Bacteria; phylum Bacteroidota; class Bacteroidia; order Bacteroidales; family ML635J-15; genus JAQIBY01. The sequence goes on from JBNGDT010000197.1 coordinate 913, forward strand.
AATATGCGCTTTCATGTTTTCAGCGTCATCAGGGAAGCTTTTGATCAAATCGTCGTATTTTTCGGGTATGGCACCAAGCCTTTTTTCTTCAATTTGTTCCTGAACAGCCCTGGCATTAGTAGCAAACTGTGATGCATTTTCCATGTATCCTTTTACGGTGAAAGTGTAGTATGGCAACACACCTACATCGTTCAGTACTTTTCTGAGTTTTGCCGTGTGTCCACGCCTGGAGGCTGATTTCGTGAAAACAAGTTGATTTGTTACTGTCCATCCGGCGCTTATGAGTTTTTCAAAACAGGCTTTGGATTCCGGCGTAATTTCCATGGGAGATTCCACGTGTGTTTGAATGACAAATTGTTTCACACCAATGGCGGATGCTTTTTCTTTGAAATCCCTGAGGATGGTTGTGAGGTTGTCGGTGATGCGTTGAGGCAGGTAGATTGGCAATCTTGTTCCAATCCTTACCCTGAGGAGTTCGGCGTAATGTTCCCCTTTTTTCCTTTTTTTGTTGGCCTCACGCTTGTTTTTAGCCATTTGATACACAGCGTCGAGAATGCGTGACAAGGATTTGTCTGTGCTCATCAATGCATCTCCTCCGGTAATAAGAATATCCCTGAGTTGACTGTCATTTTCCCAGTATTGCATATAACGTTCGAGCCTCTCGTGCCATGTTTCATTTGGCCTCAGTTTGTCGAGGTCAAAATTCAGGTTGCCACGCTGAAAGTCATACATGCGCTGGCAGCTTGAGCAAAGACCACCACAAGCCCTGCCAATGGTTTCAGGAATCAGAATGGCTACTTCGGGATACCTGCGGTGAACGGAATATTTTGACGGTAATATCCATCCGGCTGCATTGGGTTTGCCCACTTCAACAATGTCTTCTTTTTCCCATGCCACAATGTGTCCAAATTCATTGACAAGTTCGTTAGAATACAAGATGTATTCCCTGATAGCCAAATCGGCACCGACAGCAAATTCAGGGGCATTCACATTGATCAAAGACAAATAATAGGGATTGACAAAGAACGGAATGCCGGCTTTTTTTGCCCTTTCAAGCAAATCCAGGGTTTCGTTGTCAAGTGAATAATCAAGCATTTGATTCAGCAATTCAGGGCTTCGTATCGCGAACTGCAGGTGAAAGACCGATTCATTCCACCATTCCAGGATTTTATTGTATTTTTCTTCATGTGACATGCCATCGGTGAATTTGTATTTTTTACTCTTAATTTCACCCGCATCCATCTTTTCAATGAATATGTTGATGATGCGGTCTTTGTTTTTTTTACGCAATTCAATGACTTCTGGTTGAAGTCCATCTGGCCATCTGTTCATCCATTCTTTTACTTTATTGTTAGAGTAAGTTTTATATGAATCTTTCCCCTGTAATTGACGGAACAAATGGATCATATCAATAAAGAAATCCGGTTTGGCTCCCCCGATGCCATTATGACAGGCCAGGTACAACATGCGAACCGGATCTGTAATGACAGTATCTCCCCGCAAATTGGGGTCATTGTATGTTTTCCCTGCGTTGTTGATGTAGTCGAGGATACGAATGGCTGCAAAATCTTCCCATCTGAGCTGATGAAAATACTGCCTGCCTTTCACTTCATGTTTGTAATAAGCCATACCAATATCCGATGTTTTCAAAACAGACAGTGCCATATCCTGAATTTTTTTTGTGGCTTCGTCAGCGTCTTTTGATTCATTCAGTATTTTTGCTAATTGAGGATTTTCATTCAATAACTGGTGCATTAATTTATGGGCACGGGGGTTTAATGCAATTTTTCTTAATTGTTCTATTTTCTTCATAGACTGTTATTTATTTTATCTATTTTGCTGTTCATCAGCATTCATTACTACACTTCGTTGTGGTTAACATCACGTGTGTCGTAATAATTTATAATTCAAATGCGTCGCAATAAAAGCCGGACAACATGAAATTGTTTTTGTCTCTAACCTAAAATTGCATGAAAATGCATACATCAAGTATAGACAAACACAAAAATACAATTTTTGTTCAAAACAATCGAAAGTATCCTGGCGTAAAATTTATTGCAGGTAAGAAGGAATGTTTTATTTTTACGGAATGAAGATCAAAACTATCAGTGAACGAAACACCGAAAATAACGCTCAGCACCGCAACTCACCGCTAACAACCTAAAGTTGAATTTGCTTACAACCGCGAACTGATTGACGCCTTGAAATCAAACACCAACGTCCGCTGGAGCGCCACCATGAACTGCTGGTACATTACGAAAGACAAATTTATTCAGGAATGGTTAAGCCACAAGAGTTCAAAAACCACAGAAATATATACACATGTTACAGAGAAGGACTTAAAGAAAATACGCAGTCCATTTGATGATTTGTTTGAAAAATAATTGATATATTTGCAACAAAAAATTAAAACAAAGCAAGATTGTTTTACATAACAACCTTGTGAAACTTGACAAATAGAGGAATTTATCAAATCTGGAATTTTAAGTAAAGACCCAGTATCTGAGAAAAATTTCAAAGATATGCGTGTACGCATTGCGGAAGTTTTAGCTGAATCACCATTAAAAGTTTCTGATGTGTCAAAATTAATAGATGCATTTGATGGTGTTGTGTTACAAGCAGCTAAGCAAGGTGAATTGGGAGTAATAACTTTTATGCGTGATAAACTTGTCGAATTAAAAAAAGTTCGTTTATCTGCTACAAGGGGGATAGAAGGCAATATTGCTGGATGGAAATTAATTGGTGCAATAATTATATTTGGATTTCCAGTATATATAAATCTTTAAGGTGTATATTAAAAAAGAAAGGTTGTAATACAGTCAGTGGACTTGAAGGTGCTATTGTCTTTATTGCAGCACTAGCTTGGACTTTATGTTAATTGATGCAATTAAGCTATTATGAAATATCCATGAGATAAATATCACACCCATTGTAAATGATTAAATTTTATAAGTAATATATAGACTTAAATATCAACAATATAACAAAATTTAAACAGATGAAAACAAAAATTATTTTAATTGTTCTAAGTGCTTTATTGACATTGTCTGCTTGTACTTCAACTCAGTATGTAGCACTTAGCTCTACTGATAAAAAAGATTCTAATGTTGAAGTTTTTTTGCGTGATGTACAGAAACCGGTAAAAGAATATGAGATTATTTCATATATTGAAACATCAGGAACAATATTCACAACAAAAAATCAACTCTTAAGAGGTCTAAAAAAGAAAGTTGATGAATTAGGTGGTGATGCCGTGATAGATGTTCATTTCTTTTATATACCATGGGTTCTTTCAAGTTTACCAGCAGTTGACGGTGCAGTAATAAAGTATAAGTAGAATATTAATCTTTATTTTGAGATTATAAAATTTGAACGCAAGCACGAAACGCTAACAGGCGGTCATACTCCATGCGACGGCTGATTTGGTAATTAACCTGAACATCATTAAATTAGCGGTGTGGTGGAGCTAAAAAATTGTGTGGAGTGATGCCGCACAGTGTATACCGCCCACCGTTAGCATTCAGTGGAGAAAAACCAGCAACAGCATTGAAACATTAAATAAAA
>JBNGDT010000198.1:0-4458 GCA_049975305.1 Bacteroidales bacterium
CCTATGTATCTAGCCATGAATCAATATATTAAAATTATTAAACTCTTCTTCTTTTTGATGGTCTGCATCCGTTATGGGGCAATGGTGTCACATCCACGATTTCAGCAATTTGAATTCCGGAATTATGAATAGCTCTGATAGCAGCTTCACGTCCTGAACCGGGGCCTTTAACATAAGCATTAGCCTTTCTCATGCCAGCATCATAAGCCACCTTTGCACATTCTTCAGCGGCAACCTGAGCAGCATAAGGAGTGGTTTTTTTGCTTCCCCTAAAGCCTTTTTTGCCTGAAGATGACCAGCTAATAACCTGTCCATCACTGTTAGTGAGGCTAATTATAATATTATTAAAGGACGAATGGATATGAGCTTGCCCCATGGTATCCACTCTGACAATACGTTTTCTTGTAACTTTTGTTTTCTTCTTTGCCATATTCTAAAAGTATTAAACAGCTTTCTTTTTGTTTGCAATTGTTTTCTTTCTACCACGTCGTGTACGCGCATTGTTTTTGGTATGTTGCCCTCTCAGGGGTAAGCCTGTACGATGACGAATACCACGGTATGACCCAATATCCATCAGGCGTTTGATATCCAACTGGACGCGGGCTCTGAGTTCCCCTTCGACAATGTAATTTTCCATCACATTTCTAATGGCTGACAATTGGTCGTCAGTCCAGTCATTGGATTTTATATTTGGGTCCACCTTTGCTTTGGTCAAAATTTCTTTGGCCCGGCTTTTTCCAATACCGTAAATATAAGTGAGAGCTATTTCTCCTCTTTTGTTGTTAGGTATATCAACACCAGCGATTCTTGCCATAATGTATTATCTGTTTAAATTCAATTTACATTTAATTTATTTTAACCCTGACGCATTTTAAATTTAGGGGTTTTCTTGTTAATAAGGTACACTCTTCCCTTGCGCCTGACAATTTTACAATCTGCACTTCTTTTTTTAACGGATGCTCTTACTTTCATAGCGTTATCTTTCCTTTTTGTTTATACTTTATTTATAACGAAACGTAATTCTTCCCTTGGTTAAATCATATGGAGACATTTCCACTTTCACTCTGTCACCAGGCAATATTTTAATGTAATGCATTCTCATTTTGCCTGAGATATGGGCTGTGATTACATGCCCGTTTTCAAGTTCTACCCTGAACATAGCGTTTGACAGTGCTTCGAGTATTGTTCCATCTTGTTCTATAGAAGGTTGTTTCGCCATAATTTACTTATTATTTATTTTATTTTGTTCAACTGCTTTATCAATGATGCTAAAATCCGACAAGATATCAACTTTTACTTTTGTAATTGCGATGGTATGTTCAAAATGAGCAGCAGGTTTATGGTCTATTGTACGAATTGTCCAGCCATTTTTTTCCTGACGTATAAACCGTTTTCCCATGGTGATCATGGGTTCAATAGCAATACACATACCTTGCTGCAATTTAGGTCCGGTTCCTTTACGTCCAAAATTCGGGACTTCAGGTTCTTCGTGCAGGTTTTTCCCAATGCCATGGCCCACCAATTCGCGAACAACACCATAACCATGTTTCTCCGCGTGTTTTTGCACAGCGTTTCCGATATCACCAATGCGATTTCCATGAACAGCCATTTCAATCCCTTTATACAGGGATTCCCTTGTGACCTGCAATAAATGTTTTACCTTTACATCAACGTTTCCAACTTCAAATGTAAAACAAGAATCACCATTGAAACCGTTTTTTACGGCACCGATATCCACAGATACAATATCTCCATCTTCGAGCACTGTATCATCCGGGATACCATGAACAACCACATCATTCACAGAGATACAAACAGAATTCGGGAAACCGTCATAGTTTAAAAATCCCGGAACAGCCCCCATGTCTCTGATAAACTCATCAGCGAGTTTATCAATAGCAATAGTAGAAATTCCCGGTTTGATAACACGTGCAATTTCGGCATGTGTCATAGAAACGATCCGATTGCTTTCCCGCATCAGTTCAATTTCTTCCTCTGTTTTTAAATAAATCATCAAAGAACGTTTATTACAAGGCTGAAGCCGTTTGGCCCCTGCCTTTGATTCTGCCTGATTTTGTCAATCCGTCATAATGTCTCATCATCAGGTGTGACTCAATTTGCTGCAACGTATCAAGCACTACACCGACAAGGATAAGCAGGGATGTTCCACCGTAAAACTGGGCAAACTGATTATTTACTCCTGCCAGAATTGCAAATGCAGGCAATATAGCCACGATTGCCAGGAAAATTGATCCAGGTAAAGTAATACGTGACATGACGTTATCAATAAATTCGACGGTTTTCTTTCCGGGTTTCACACCGGGAATAAAACCACCGTTTTTCTTCATATCTTCAGCCATTTGCTGTGGATTCACAGTCACGGCGGTATAGAAATAGGTAAATAAAATGATCAATAATGCGAAGACGGCGTTATACCAGAAGCCGGTATAATCAGCAAATGCAGCGCCAAAACGGCTCATTGTATCAGAGTTGCTAAATCCGGATATCATAATGGGCACAAACATCAATGCTTGAGCGAAGATGATAGGCATTACACCAGCCGAATTAACTTTAAGGGGAATATATTGCCTGACACCACCATATTGTCTGTTTCCGACAACGCGTTTGGCATATTGTACCGGAATTCTGCGGACGGCCTGTACAAGAGCAATTGTAAGCATAAAAATGACGAATAAAATCACAATTTCCACCAGTAACATAACAAGGCCTCCTGCCTGAGCAGTAAAACGTGAAACTATTTCCTGTGCAAAAGCCAGTGGCAACCGTGCAATGATACCAATCATGATAATCAAAGAGATACCATTTCCAATGCCTTTGTCAGTAATACGTTCACCAAGCCACATCACAAACATCGTTCCCGATGTAAGAATGATAACAGAGCTTATGGTAAACAAAGGTCCTTTAATGGCAAAAGCCTCAGGTGGTAATTGTGTATGTAAATTGGCGATATAAGTAGGTGCCTGGAGCAGCAAAATACCGACAGTAAGATATCTTGTAATTTGATTGATGCGTTTTCTGCCGCTTTCACCTTCGCGCTGCAATCTTTGGAAATAAGGTACTGCAATACCAAGAAGTTGAACAACAATTGAAGCTGAAATATAAGGCATGATTCCCAACCCGAACACAGAAGCTCTTGAAAAGGCACCTCCGGAGAACATATCCAGAAGGCCGAGAACACCTTTTGAAGTTTGTTGTTGAAGGCCGGCAAGCATATTGGGGTCAACGCCAGGTAAAACAACATGGCTACCAAGTCTGTAAATTAAAATAAGCCCTAAAGTTGTAAGGATACGTTTACGTAGGTCCTCAATATGCCAAATATTTCTGATTGTTTCAATAAATCGTTTCATCCTTTACATTTTTTCAACAGTTCCACCAATCTTTTCAATTTTCAAGATTGCCGATTCAGAAAAAGCATGTGCTTTGACATTGATTTTTGATTTCAGTTCGCCATTGCCAAGAATTTTAACAAGTTTGTCCGGTTTGACAACGCCGAATTTTATTAGTCCTTCCACATCAATGGTTTCCACTTTATATTTATCGACGATTTCCTGTAGCCTGGAAAGATTCACAGGTTTATATTCTTTATGGTTGATATTGTTAAATCCATATTTTGGGCTTGTTCTCTGAATAGGCATTTGACCACCTTCAAAGCCTAATTTTCTGGAATAACCGGATCTGGATTTAGCGCCTTTGTGACCACGAGTTGCGGTGCCTCCTTTACCGGAACCTTCGCCACGTCCTAAGCGTTTACCCTTCGGTTTATTTGATCCTTTAGCTGGTGTTAATGAGCTTAAATCCATAATTACACTGATCTTAATTATTTAACATCTTCTTTTTTCACAAGATGGCTGACTGCTTTAGCCATTCCAATAATCTGAGGGGTTGCCTCATGTACAACACTCTGATGCATTCTTTTCAAACCGAGGGCTCTCAGAGTATCTCTTTGTCTTTTATTGCAGTTTATACTGCTTCTGAACTGGGTAATTTTCACTTTTTTCATAACAATCAATATTATCTTATCCATTAAACACTTTTTCCAGTGAAATCCCTCTGTGTTTTGCAACTGTAACAGGGTCTCTCATTTCGAGAAGCGCTTTCATTGTAGCTTTAACCAGGTTATGCGGGTTAGCTGAACCTTTGGATTTGGCTAGGACATCTTTGATACCAACGCTATCCAACACAGCACGCATAGCGCCACCGGCCACTACACCAGTTCCTGATGAAGCAGGCTTCAACCACACTTTAGCCCCACTGTACTTTGCTGTTTGTTCGTGGGGTATTGTATTGGAATAAACAGGCACTTTAACCAGATTTTTTTTAGCATCTTCCACGGCTTTTTCTATGGCGGCAGCTACTTCTCCGGCTTTACCCAGACCATATCCGACAATGCCATTTTCATTACCTACTACAACAATAGCAGCAAAGGTAAAGTTACGT
>JBNGDT010000199.1:0-4382 GCA_049975305.1 Bacteroidales bacterium
ATTCATCCCGTTAAAAGGGATACTTAGCACATTATTAAAGTATATCATGTGATCATGGCGATACAGGGGGGGGAAATGAATGGTACGCTTTTTCGCTTTTGCACTTTTGAGAAAATCAGCAAGGTCGCCGAATTTTCTACTGTTTTCAACACCAACTTCAGAAGCAAGGGCTTTTACTGTTGGCTGCGGCCCCATCCAGATGATATCATCAATGTCCACATCATCAGCAAAAATATATTCTGTATCATTATCAACATCAATTACTCCTGCCATGCCGGGAATATCCTGTCCGAAAAAATACAAAAAATTACTGTCCTGCCGGAAGTGATAACCGTTTGCCGGGTAATTCATTGGCGATTCGTTGTTTCCGGGGATGAGTATTATCCCGCTGTTAACTAATTTTTTGAGCTTATTGCGACGCTCTATGTAAACACTTTTTTTGAACATAACATATATTTTTTATAAAGCCTAAAGATAACAAGAAACCATGAAACAAAAAACTGTAATCTCTTATTTTTTTGATAATTTCATTTCTTTCAGGGCAGCGGGGAAGTGTTTGCCCCTATTTAAATGATCTCTGCCTGCGGCCTACCTGCCCGCCGATATCTGGATAATAATATCTTTATAGTACTCTGCAATTTTGCAAAAAATAATTGTGTTAATAGAAGGCAGGCGAGCGTCAGGCTGCAGAAAATAAAAATTATTCATTGTAATAAACCTGCAATAATTGTCAAAACTAAGTTTTTGTAATTTTTATACATTTAGATCATTTTATTATTTGAAATATTAGCCGTTGCTAACGGTTCTTAACGGTTAATAACCGTTAAGAACGATTTTATATTTGATAATCTGTATTTTACAATTTAACATAAGATAATTTATTTTGAATGATTTTTGTGAAATTTTTATTTTTAGTTACTAGGTATTTGTATATTACATTTTTAAATAGTTTGAAAACCTGATTTGATTTTTAAAATTATAATTAAACTATTTATATAATTGAGTTCAGTCTAAAAAGGTGAAATAACAAAATTTACATGATTTTGGCTGCATTTCGACATAGCTCTATACATCGCACTCGGCATAGTCAAAGCAAGATTTGCCTCTGCCTTTGTTTGCACAAAATTTGCCACAAAGCCAAACATTTATACCGACGCATGACGGTAAAAATACCAGGTTTTGCAAAGTGTTGACATTCAATAATATTCACGTTGTGGTTTCTTTGGCTTTTGTGGCTTTGTGGGATAAAATGACATATTAGACTGGTCGCATAATTATGAAAATAAACTTATAACTTTGCAGTGATTTAGAATTTTTATACATTTAAAACCATTATGATGCTGTACAAAAATAAATTATTATTGAACATAAAAGCATTATTTTATGTGAGTGTTCTTGCTTTATTATTAACATCTTGTGAAATATTAGAACAATTACCGGATAATTATGGAACTACATCAGGCCTGTCAGAAACAGAAATCCGTAATGGACTGACCGAAGCTTTGGAAATTGGGATTACAAATTCCGTTATGCAGGCATCACAGACAAACGGATTTTACCACAATCAAAAAATCAAAGTGCCTTTCCCGATGGAAGCTTACAAAGTACGTGAAGCTGCTATGAACTTTGGCATGGAAAAGCAAGTGGAGGAATTTGAGAAAACACTGAACAGGGCTGCTGAAAATGCTTCCGCAAAAGTGAAACCTATATTTATGAGTGCGCTTAAAACAATGACAATCACGGATGCCCGGGATATCTTAAAAGGCGAAGATGATGCCGCTACACAGTATTTTGAACGTAAAACCAAAGATAAGCTGGAATCGATTTGTTATCCGGAAATCGAAAAGGTGACAAGCGAGGTACAACTAACCAAACATTGGGAGCCCATCATTAAAATGTATAACAGGGTACGGATAATGTCAGGTGACCCTGAAATAAATCCTGATTTGAATGAATACGTTACCGAAAAAACAATTGACGGCTTGTTTGTGTTAATTGCCAATGAAGAAAAACAAATCAGAAATAATCCTGAAAAACGCGTAACGGATTTACTGAAAAAAGTGTTTGGTACATAATAAAGTTTGATTAACAAATACCTTAAAATACATTGAAAATTATGAAAAGACTTATCGAATGTGTTCCCAACTTTAGCGAAGGACGTGACATGTCCGTGATTAAACAAATAACGGATGCTATAGAATCGGTTGAGGGGATTGTTTTGCTTGATGTTGACCCCGGACAGGCTACCAACCGTACTGTGGTTACTTTTGTGGGAGAGCCAGATCCGGTTTTGGAAGCTTCGTTAAAAGGGATAAAGACAGCTTCTGAGCTTATTGACATGCGTAAACACAGTGGTGCCCACCCCCGGTTTGGAGCTACAGATGTTTGTCCCCTTGTGCCTGTGAAAGGCATTAGCATGGAAGAAACGGTGGAATATGCACGGAAACTGGCAAAAAGAGTAGGCGAAGAAATTGGTATCCCGGTGTATTGCTATGAACATGCAGCTTATACCGAAGAACGAAAAAACCTGGCCAATTGCAGGGCTGGTGAATATGAAGCGTTGCCAGACAGGATAACAACAGAACAATGGAAACCCGACTACGGCCCGGCAGAATTTACTGATTCTGTGGCAAAAACAGGTGTTACTGCCGTTGGTGCACGTGATTTTCTTGTGGCCTTTAATGTCAATTTGAATACAACTTCCACGCGACGAGCCAATGCAGTGGCTTTTGATGTCAGGGAAAAAGGCCGTAAAAAGCGCAAAGGCAATCCAATTACCGGCCCGCTGGTAAAAGATGAAAACGGTAATCAGGTCTGGATACCAGGTACTCTTAAGGCGGTAAAAGCCATTGGATGGTTTATTGAAGAATATGGTATTGCACAGATATCCATGAACCTGACCAACATCAGTGTTACATCTGTGCATGAAGCCTTTGATGAAGTGTGTAAAAAAGCCACCGAAAGGGGATTGCGGGTAACCGGCTCAGAACTTGTAGGCCTTATCCCATTAGAAGCTATGCTTGATGCCGGACGCTATTTTCTAAAAAAACAAAACCGTTCACTTGGTGTTGCCGACAAGGAGCTGATTAAGATAGCTGTAAAATCCATGGGGCTAAATGATTTATATGAATTTAAACCGGAAGACAAAATCATCGAATATGCCATGCAGAAACAGGATGATACTAAAAAACTGGTGGATATGAACCTGGCAGATTTTATGTGGGAAACAGCTTCTGAATCCCCTGCTCCGGGTGGTGGTTCCATATCAGCTTATATGGGGTCGCTTGGTGCTGCACTGGGGACTATGGTTGCCAATTTGTCTTCGCATAAACGTGGTTGGGATGAACGTTGGGAAGAGTTTAGCCAGTGGGCCGAAAAAGGAAAAAAATATCACGATGAATTGCTGCGACTCGTGGACGAAGATACCCTTGCTTTCAATAAGATTATGGATGCCTTTGGGTTACCCAAAAAGACAGATGAAGAAAAGGCTGTTAGAAAAAAGGCAATCAACGATGCCACACGTTATGCTATTGAAGTGCCGCTGAAAACCATGAAAGTGTGCTACGAAAGCATGGAAGTGATGAAAGCGATGGTTGATATAGGCAATCCAAATTCGGTCTCTGATGCTGCAGTTGGAGCTATTGCTGCTGTTGCCGGTGTTCGTGGTGCTCATCTCAATGTGCGTATCAATGCAGGCGGTTTTGAAGATAAGTCTTTTGTTGATAAAATGCTGATAGAAGCCGCTGACATTGAAGATAAAGCCATAAAACTTGAAAAGGAAATTTTGGATATTGCTGAACCTAAATTGTAATGTCCTTGATATAGAAAAACTTATTTGTAACATCAAGCATTGTATCCATAGTAACGGTTCGGGGATGTGCTTTTCTGTGTTTGATACAAAATCGTACATGATTTTGTCTATTACGCCGGATTTAATGGTGAAACCTGACAGATAAAGATAATTTTCAGAAAAGTTTTTTATTTTTACAGACTGAAGATCAAAACTATTAGTGAACGAAACACCGATAAAAACGCTCATCACCGCAACTCACCGCGAACAACCTAAAGTTGATTGTGCTTACAACCGCGAGCTGATTAACGCCTTGAAATCAAACACCAACGCTCGCTGGAGCGCCACCATGAACTGCCGGTACATTACGAAAAACAAATTTATTCAGGAATGGTTGGGCCACAAGAGTTCAAAAACCACAGAAATATATACACATGTTATATGCAATTCAAAAAATATTTTTCTAACAGAGAATAAGGAATGATAGGCTTTCAAAGGGAAATAAATTTAATTTTTTCTTTTTTTAAGGAGGGGGGAAAGCTGTATTTTTGCTCCAAGTATTCGCAAAAATGATTTATTGATTTTATAGATG
>JBNGDT010000200.1:0-4365 GCA_049975305.1 Bacteroidales bacterium
GCTTTAGGTAAGTGCTGAAATCTTCTATGGATTCATTCCAATTCATCTGTGTGTATTTCAACTGTAATTAATCAGTGTGAACATAAAAAATAAATGAATACCAGCAAAAATAACAATTTGATTAAATCTGAAAACTTGAGTTATCTTTTTGTGAAGTTCCCCTAATTTTACTTGAGATAGTTTTGATTACTTCAAAAAAGAGCATCGCATAATTACATGATAACCACACAATGATAATGTTACAGCTTATTACTTAATGATAGTAAATTCACAATAATTATTAATTTTACACCAATTATGAAAAAAGTTCTGATAATACATGGCCCAAACCTTAATCTACTGGGGCAAAGAGAAAAAAATATCTATGGTTTTGATACATTTGAAAATGTGTTGATCAAATTAAAACATACATATCCAAATCTTGAAATCGATTATTTCCAATCCAATATAGAAGGAGAGATTGTTGAGGCAATTCAAAATGCAGATGGTAAGGTAGATGCCATTATTTTAAACCCCGGTGGTTTCACACATACTTCAGTTGCAATCAGGGATGCAATTTTAGCTATTCGTATTCCCGTTACAGAAATACACATCAGCAATATTGCTTCCAGGGAGTATTTTAGATGCCATTCTGTGATTTCCGGAGTCTGTAGTGGTTGTATAACAGGTTTTGGTATTAATGGATACATTTTAGCACTGGAAAATGTTTTGTTGCTTAAAAAGTTATAGATATTTTATTTATTCTTCATGGTGCTGATAAAAAATACTTATTAACAATTGATTATTGATAAAAAAATATAAATATGATTCTATGCACTTTATATCTTACTAATTTTATCTTATAAACAATCCTCAAACCACTTACGGATTTGAGGACAATATATAATTGTTTACTAAACTGATTTCTAATGGAGAAATTGAGAACTATTTACCGCCTAAGAATTCTGCGAGGTGGATTGATGCTGTCAATTCTTAGCATATTGTGGGGACTTGGTTTATTTGCTTTCTTAAATATGTTTCATGGTGGCATGTCCTCTCACATGAAATCTGTCATTTGTAATGCCAATGGAATAACAAATGAAGCACAGATGGATATTGTTTATTGCAAACTGAGTCAGGTCAATAGTAATTTTTACGAAGCAGCTACTAATGCCATTGTGCTTGGAGTAATGAGTGTTGTGTTTTTGTTGCTGATTATCAGGCTCAATGGGAACAACCAGATAAGAATAGTGATTTCATGGTTAATGGGAGCAGGGGTGGTTTTGTATGCTGCCGCTTCATTTTATAATGCTGTGAATTTTGTCAACAGTACCAACTTCAATATGGTTACTGAAAATCAATGGTTGTTGATACCTGGTCTTGTGTTGCTGTTTTGTGGCGTTTTGCTGGCCGTGATCAAAACTATCCATGATTTGACAATGCCCATTGGGTTGGATTAACTTTTTCCTGAATTTATTTTGCTTTTTTGATAAAATTATATTTACCTTTGCAAACTTATTTGAAAAGTAATTAAACATTTAAAATAATACAAGAAAAATAAATTATGAAAAATTATTTGAATCCAGAAAAGAAAAGCGAAATTTTTACTAAGTACGGGAAGTCTAACGAAGATACTGGATCACCTGAAGGCCAGATCGCATTGTTTACCTACCGTATCAAACACCTGACAGAACATTTGAAAAAAAACAAAAAGGATTTTGTAACCCAGCGTGCATTGATGACCATGGTGGGGAAACGCAGAAAATTATTAAATTATTTGCAACACAGGGATATTGAAAGGTATCGTGCAATAATTAAAGAACTTGGATTAAGAAAATAACACGAAGATCAAATAAAGAGGCTTACATGCCTCTTTTTAGTATAATGATATAATTATGAAAATGTACAACGAAGTAAAAACAATTACCAGACTTCCCGATAACCGGGAAATAGAGATTTCAACAGGAAAGCTTGCCAAGCAAGCAACCGGTTCAGTGGTAGTACGCATGGGAAAAACCATGTTACTTGCTGCTGTAACTGCATCAAAAAAACCAAAAGAAGACGTGGATTTTCTCCCTCTGTCAGTAGATTACCGTGAAAATTATTCTGCTGTAGGGCGTTTTCCCGGCGGATTCTTAAAACGGGAAGGCAAGCCTTCTAATCATGAAGTACTTGTTTCAAGACTTATTGACAGGGCTATTCGTCCTTTGTTTCCTGATAATTTCAGGTATGAGATATTCGTCAATGTTTATCTGATTTCTGTTGATAAAAATGACATGCCGGATGCACTTGCCGGATTAGCAGCATCTGCAGCCATTACTGTTTCAGACTTGCCTTTCAACGGGCCTATGTCAGAAGTAAGGGTGTCACGCATTAATGGCGAAATAGTTATTAATCCCGTTGCCGGTGAAAATGAAAATGCAGATATTGATCTCATCGTCGCTGCTACACAGGATAATATCATGATGGTGGAAGGTGAGATGAAAGAGGTGAAGGAAGCTGAAATGCTTGATTTGATAAAAGCCGCTCACGACACCATTAAAAATCAATGCGCTGCTCAAAAAGAACTAGAAAAACTTGCCGGAAAAGAAGAGAAACGCGAGTTGAAAGAACCTGAATCTGATGAGGAATTATACAAAACATTGTATGATGAAACCTATCAGAAATGTTACGATATCGCTAATAAAGGCATTGCTGAAAAACACAAAAGAGCAGAAATGTTTGATGATATTCTGGATGCTTTTATGGAACGTTACAAAGACACAGATGAGGAAGACATTCCTGTTGATCTGATTAAAAAATATTATCATGATATTCAAAAAGATGCCATCAGACAAGTAGTGTTGGATAAGGGCATACGCCTTGATGGACGGAAAACTGATGAAATCAGACCAATTTGGTGTGAAGTGGATACATTGCCTTCTGCCCATGGGTCTGCCATTTTTACCAGGGGGGAAACACAGTCACTGACTACAGTTACACTGGGAACTAAACTTGATGAGCAGCTTATCGATGATGTCATGTATAAAGGTTATGAGGAATTTATCCTGCATTACAATTTTCCGCCTTTTTCAACCGGTGAAGCACGTCCCGTGAGATTTACATCCCGCCGTGAAATTGGTCATGGAAATCTTGCTTTCAGAGCACTACTTCCTGTTATTCCTGAAAAAGATGCTGATTTTCCATATACCCTCAGGGTAGTTTCCGATATTCTTGAATCTAACGGGTCATCATCCATGGCTACGGTTTGCGCCGGAACACTTGCCCTTATGGATGCCGGTGTGAAAATATCAAAACCCGTCTCTGGAATTGCCATGGGCATGATATCGGATGAAAAATCAGGTAAATATGCTATTCTTAGTGATATCCTTGGCGATGAAGATCACCTTGGTGATATGGATTTCAAAGTTACCGGAACACGTGACGGTATCACAGCAACACAAATGGACATCAAAGTGGAAGGCCTTTCTTATGAAGTGCTTGCAAAAGCACTGGAACAGGCGAAACAGGGAAGATTGCACATCCTCGACAAAATTGAGGAAACAATCGCTGCTCCCCGTGAAGAATACAAAGAACATGCACCGCATATCGTTTCAATCAATATCCCAAAGGATATGATTGGTTCCGTGATTGGCCCGGGTGGAAAAATTATCCAGGAAATTCAGCTTGATACCGATAGCATTATTACTATTGAGGAAGAAGACAATCAAGGTCGCGTAGAAGTTTTTGCTGATAATAAAGAGAAAATTGATAAAGCCCTTGCCCGGATAAAAGCTATTGTCACTGTTCCTGAAGCGGGAGAAGTCTATGAAGGAACTGTCAAAACACTGGCTTCCTATGGGGCTTTTGTGGAAATCCTGCCAGGCAAAGATGGACTGCTGCATATTTCTGAGTTTGACTGGAAACATGTCAAATCCGTTGAAGATGTGTTGAGTGAAGGCGATAAAATTAAAGTGAAAGTGATTGGTATTGATGACCGTTCCGGAAAAATTAAGCTCAGCCGAAAGGCCCTGCTTGAAAAACCGGAAGGATTCGTTGAGAAAAAACCTCAGGATGACCGTAGAGGTGGCTACCGCGATAAACGGCGGGATGATAAACCTTATCGTAAACCTGGAAAACGGTATTGATATCCTCAAAGGTTTTGTGTCTAACCCTTGTGGTGAAAATGGGTTGAGCAGATACTGCAAAAGCGGGAATCATTCAACCCTTCAGGTCGTGGTTTATAAACAAATTCCCATTATACGCAAGGGCTTTAGCCCTTTCCTTATCCCCCCGCCCTTCAGGTGGTGGGTTAAAGTTAAATTTTTTACAAAATCCTTTGCAGTTTAAAAAATATTAAATGAATACTCAATCTTTCACCTAAATTATTTATCTTTGCCGTTCAAA
>JBNGDT010000201.1:0-4352 GCA_049975305.1 Bacteroidales bacterium
TGAAAGCTACCGTAATTTTTATGCCCTGGAATTGCAAACCATTGGAGAACACATTGGGTATTTTCCCCCGTACTTAGGATCTCATATATTTAACGATGAAGGCCTAAACGGAGATACCATCCGATATACGCCACTAACAAAGGGGTATGACAGCAACGATTTTTTCCAGACGTATATCGAAAGTGATACAGCGTGGAACGAAGCGGTTTTTCACAAATTTGGCGATGAAGTAAACATCAAACTAAGTACCATCAACAAAGCATTGTATATTTTTTGGGAATCATATTACAAACACCTTGTCACAGCGGGCAATCCTTTCACCAATCCGGCGACACTAAAAAGCAACATAGAAGGTGGCAATGCCGACGGCTACTGGGGTGGATACGGATCATCCGTTACCAAGGTTAACATTGACAGCAGCCTGGTGTTGGAGGGATCGCCTGAATGAGGATACAGGGATGGAGTATTAACGGCCACTTGTAAGCGTAGTGCGGGATTACGAAGCGATTTCTTATCAGTTTACACCGACTTTATTTACGAGTTATAAACGCTCGCAAACCTCTGAAACCCGCATGCACTATAACATGTGTTGTGTGCTGCTAATTTGGTTTTTCACATAAAAATTGTGAGCGTCTGTCTTTTAAATTTTAACACTGAGTTACAATACTTCAAACAAAAGCTATTTTTTCTTTCACAAGCTACTGTTATCTTTGCAATATGGAAACACCGCAAATCATATTCTGGATCATCATTGGCATACTGGTTGTCGATTTTATTGTGGGGAAAATCGTGTCCGCAAAAAACTACGCATGGCGTGATAAAAAGCCCTCCAAATACCTTTCTGATGTCTATGATGACGATAAATACAACACATTTCAGGCTTACAGCAAAGCTAATTACAAAACAGGCACACTGTCATCTTCATTGATGTTTATCCTTACGCTTGCTGTCTTTTTTTGGGAAGGTTTTGCATGGCTGGATCAATTTTTAAGCCAGTATATTGATTCAAAAATATGGCTGAGCATTGCTTTTTTTGCTGTTATTGCAGTCGTAACAGGCATAATATCCCTGCCGTTTTCCATTTACGATACCTTTGTGATTGAAGAAAGGTTTGGTTTCAACAAAACAACACCCCGCACCTTTATTTTTGATATCCTGAAAAACCTGTTGTTATCAATTGTGATCGGCGGCGGTCTTTTGTTTTTAATCTTACAGATATATTATGCTACCCAAACCTGGTTTTGGTTGTTGGCATGGATTATCATAAGCCTGTTTTCGATTTTTATGGCGGAATTTTATTCCACATTGATTGTGCCGTTGTTCAATAAACAAAAACCATTGGAGGAAGGGGAGTTAAAAGAAAACATATCGGCATTTGCCAGACGGGCAGGCTTTCAACTTGACGATGTGTATGTGATTGACAATTCAAAACGTTCAACCAAAGCCAATGCCTACTTTACAGGGCTGGGCAAAAAGAAACGCATTGTGCTTTTCGACACCCTTATAAATGATTTTACACCGGACGAAATCGTAGGTGTGCTCGCTCATGAGATTGGACATTATAAAAAACATCACATTCATAAAAGCATGGTATTATCCCTGTTAAATACAGGCTTTATTTTGTTTTTGTTCGGGTTGTTTGTCGGGCGGGATGTTTTTAGCCAGGCACTTGGAGCCGAAGAAGCCAAATTTCACCTTGGGGCCATTGTTTTTATGGTATTGTACTCTCCGATATCTAAAGCTACCGGCATACTCATGAATAAACTGTCAAGAAATAATGAACGTGAAGCGGATGATTTTGCAGCACAGCACGGACAAAGTCAGGCCCTGATACATGCCTTGAAAAAACTCGCCCGTAAAAACTTATCCAACCTGACACCTCACCCGTGGCATGTTTTCCTGAATTATTCGCATCCACCACTGGCAGAAAGGGTAAAACGCTTAAAGGAGAACGGAGATTAATTGGGGAGTCGGGAGACCGGAGACGGAAGCCGGGAGACGGAAGCCGGACGTTTTTGCGGGATATGAAGCTTCTGCATCTGCCATCATCATTTGATTTTGGCGTATCTGCATAAATTTTTGCTCTATTTCATTGTTAATTAATGAAAAAAAACTACTTTTGCGGCACAATGAATTATACATAATGTCTAACACAATAAAATTTAAAAGATTAACTAAATGACTGAAGAACAAAAACACAACCCTAACCCTCAAAATGAAGGAGACAGGGAAGAAAACACACATCCTGAGGCTGAAAAAAAAGAGCATAAGACTGATCATCAGAAGGGAATAAAAGCTGAAGAAACCACGCTGGAAAAAATTGAAGTTGCTGACCTTGAAAACACAGAAGCATCTAAATATTTTTTCCCTGAACAACCAAAATCCAATCCGACAGACTGGGCTACCCCATCAGATGATTTTGACTGGTCTGATAAAAGCAAAGCTAACGACCAGTATTCCGATGCAGAAATGGACAAACTGGAAAACGTTTACAACGAAACTTTATCAACCATTTCAGAGAATGAAGTTATTGATGGAACCGTTGTATCGGTAGGACCGCGCGAAGTGGTTATCAACATTGGCTACAAATCTGAAGCCGTCGTATCAGCTAGTGAATTCCGCTACAAACCGGATTTACAACCCGGCGACAAAGTAGAAGTTATGGTAGAATCCCTTGAAGATCCTTCCGGTCAGTTGATCTTATCCCACAGAAAAGCACGCTCACTGCGTAGCTGGGAACGTGTAAATGCAGCCTGTGAAAACGATGAGATCATCAAAGGGTATATAAAATGCCGTACCAAAGGTGGTATGATCGTGGATGTATTTGGTATTGAAGCTTTCCTTCCCGGTTCCCAGATTGACGTAAAACCAATTCGCGATTACGATCAGTATGTGGATAAAACCATGGAATTCAAAGTGGTGAAAATCAACCAGGAATACAAAAACGTGGTTGTTTCACACAAAGCCCTTATTGAAGCAGAACTTGAAGCACAGAAAAAAGAGATCATCGCCAAACTTGAAAAAGGCCAGGTACTTGAAGGTACTGTTAAAAATATCACCTCTTACGGTGTATTTATTGACCTTGGTGGCATTGACGGACTTATTCATATCACAGACCTTTCATGGGGACGTGTTCAACATCCCGAAGAGATTGTATCCCTCGATGAAAATATCCAGGTTGTTATCCTTGATTTCGATGATGACAAAAAACGGATTGCCCTTGGATTGAAACAGCTTACGCCACATCCATGGGATTCACTTGATCCTGACCTCAAAGTGGGTGACAAAGTAAAAGGAAAAGTAGTTGTTTTGGCAGATTACGGTGCTTTTGTTGAAATTGCGAACGGTGTTGAAGGACTTATCCATGTTTCTGAAATGTCATGGTCACAACACCTGCGTTCTGCCCAGGAATTCATGAAAGTTGGTGATGAAGTTGAAGCTGTTATCCTTACCCTTGACCGTGAAGACAGAAAAATGTCACTCGGTATTAAACAACTTTATCCCGACCCATGGGAAAACATCGAAGAAAAGTACCCGCCTAAATCCAAACACAAAGCCAAAGTACGTAACTTTACCAATTTCGGCGTGTTTGTAGAACTTGAAGAAGGCGTGGATGGACTTATTCACATCAGTGATTTGTCATGGACCAAGAAAATCAAACACCCTGCTGAATTCATAAATATCGGAGAGGATATCGAAGTCGTTGTCCTTGATGTTGACAAAGAAAGCCGTCGCCTTAGTCTGGGACACAAACAACTTGAAGAAAATCCATGGGAAGTGTTTGAAACAATTTTCAGCGAAGGAAGCATCCATGAAGGTACTATCGTTGAATTAACCAACAAAGGAGCTTTAATTTCATTGCCTTATGGCGTTGAAGGATTTGCCACTCTGAAACACCTGGTTAAAGAAGACGGAAGCAAAGCACAAGTCGATGAAAAACTTAAATTTAAGGTCACTGAGTTCAATAAAGACGCTAAAAAGATCTTTGTTTCGCACAGCCGTATTCATGAAAATGAAAAAAAAGCCCGGAAATACGCTGACTCCAAATCAAATAAAAAAGCGTCAAAAGCCGATTCCATTAAAATAAAACGCATCAATGAAAAAACTGAAAAAACAACACTGGGTGATATATCCCACTTGTCTCAGCTAAAAGAACAGCTTGAAGAATCTGAAAAGGCTAAAAAAGAAAAATACATCAAAGCAGCCAAAGCTAAACTTGATGCCAAAGAGGCTGAAAAAGAAGCAAAAAAGAAATCATCTACCCCTGCTGTATCTGTTCAAGCTGATGTGAAAGAGGATAAACAAGAGGATGAAAATCCAAAGGCTAAGAAAGCAACATCCAAAAAATCCAC
>JBNGDT010000202.1:0-1267 GCA_049975305.1 Bacteroidales bacterium
TTAAATGTAAAGAAGTAGAAATTACAGACAATGTACCCTCAAGCGATTACGTTTTAAAAAAGGACTATGAGTTGATGTCAATTGGTGAGGTGGAGGCTTATATAAGGCAACATAAACATTTGCCGGATGTGCCAAGTGCTGAAGAATTTAAGAAAAACGGTTACAAAGCCGGTGACATGGATGATTTACTGCTCAAAAAAATTGAAGAACTGACCTTGTATATCATTGAGCAGGAGAAGAAAATTGAGGAGCTTAAACAAAAACTCAATGATAATGTAAACCAGCAAAAACAATAATAAATATGTGTTTCTCAAAGATTTTGAAAAAAACAATAATCATATCATTTATTTTAATAACCGGTATTCAATTGAATGCTCAGGATAGTGTATATAATCATAATGGTTTCATGTTAGATGTAGGTTTTATGCCTGTATTAGGAAATGAAATATATTTTCCGGCTGGAAGCCCAATGGGCATTCCATCTCAATACAGCAAATATTTGGTTACGGATGTTCCTGGGCATTACTATAAATCTAATCCTGGTTATCGTATTGCAATAAATTACAATCATGAAGTGTATCGTAATATCTATCTTAAAGGATATTTATCTTATGTACATAATACAGATAATAAGTGGCGATCAATTGATTCTGTAGAATATTATTATATGTTCCCTGATAGCATAAAACCTTATATACCATATGATATTGCTAATTCATATATCAATCAAACAAGTAAAAATCATTATTTTAATTGTGCACTTGGAATATCCTATTACTATAAAAGGTTTGGTGCTACTTTAAATGTTTTTACAGGCTTAATTGAAATTAATGAAATAACAAATGAATATAAAAATAGGGGTATTTCAAAAAGTAGAAATTGTGAGTATTTTCCATATATTCCCGGATATCTTGCCGGATTAAATTGTTCAGTTAATGTTGAACTTTCTTTTTTATTATTAAAAAATTATTTCCCAACTTATTTATATGTTTCATTTTCTAGGTTTTCAACCATAGGGTTACGTTTTAACATGTCAAAAATAGATTTATGAAAAGCAAATCAAGTATAGCCGTTTTATTAATATTTATAACAATCAACAATCCTTTATTATCCCAAAATTTATTGAGTAATGGTAATTTTGAAGGATATTTTTGCACCACTAATTGCAGGGATGAAAACTCTTTCTCTGGTACTTGGTATGCATGGCACAGCCAATATGCTAATGTAGCAAAATATAAAATAATAAATGATAATAATACTAACATAT
>JBNGDT010000202.1:1277-4333 GCA_049975305.1 Bacteroidales bacterium
CATATTTTCTTTAAAAATGTGGCGTGAATGCAGAATTGATGAAAATGAATGTCCATGTTGTGCACAACATTCTCCTAATACAAGATATGATGGGAATATGTTTCTTGATGGAATTAATATTAGTGATACACATGGTGTTTTTGCCAGAATAGGTGCTTATGAATTAATTCAACAAAAATTTTTAGGTGTTTGGGGGAGTTTAGAATCAGGTGCATATTACAAAATTAAGTTTAGGGTATATGTTCCTTCAGGATATTCTGATTATAACTGCTTAAAATTTATGTTAGCAAAAAATGAGGTTAAATATAAATCCCCAGGTATGGTTACCAAAGATGATATCCCTGGTATTCCAAATGGAGATGTATGTAGCCATAAAAGTCCAACATTATGGGAATATCCTGATGGTTACAAACAATATAAAAATAATCAAATAGTAGTTCTTAAAGAATATGATTTTAGCCAATTTGAACATGATCAATGGATTGAGAAAAGTTTTATTTTTGAAATGCCGGATCAATCAATAACAAATCCATTAAATTGGTTTGTTATTGATGTCCATAATAAAAATTGTTCAGATAATATGTGTCATGGAATTGTATATATTGATGACATCGAACTCACCAAACACCCCTACTGCAACTGGGAAGAAGAGCCCTGCAGCCCTACAGATGGTCCAATTCATACAAACGACCCTCACCAAATTGCAAATTATTCCACAGTGTTAATTACAGGCCTGGATAATGTGTATTCTGCTACAATTATTGGAATTTATTGACAGGAAACAGATGAATCATATGCAGAACATGATGATATATATTGTAAAAATGGAATTGGCAAAATTTATTGGAATTTAGATATACCTTCTGGGCCGTATTATTTATTAATGAAATTAGAAAATGATTGTGGAACTCAATCGTATGAAAAATATTTTACTTATATTAATAATTATTATTTTCCGAACTACCCCTTCGATGGAGATTGCAACAACAGCATACAAACCCCCATCCCCTGCTGTGAATCCGAGCCGGATATTTACATCGAGGATGAAACCATTGAAGGCCCTGGTGAACTATCCTTTCATGCCATACATAACATTGAAGTGGAAAACACCACAGTAGAAGCCAACACGGAAAAACTTGTCATGAAAGCCGGCAATAAAATCACACTAAAACCGGGCACCCACATAAAAGAAGGAGCCCATGCGCATTTTTACATTGAACCGTGTACCACCACAAACACACACGAAGCCCTTCTGCCGGAAACCCCTTACACCATCTCCATGGTAGAAGTGCATGATAAAAAGCTTGAAAATGAAAATACAGATAAAAATGTTACCATTTATCCAAATCCGTGCTCATCAGAACTGCATGTAACAATTTCATCAGATTATGGCAAACAAATCAACATTGAAATTATTGATCTCAACGGGGTTCTGGTGTTGCAAAAAACAGTCAATTGCCGGTTTGCTCATTGCTCAGAAACCATAAGCACAGCCCATTTGTCCCCCGGTATGTACATAGTAAAACTGACAGGCAACGATCAAACCAATTCCTTTAAAATCGTAAAACAATGACAACAAAAAAACATATTTGTATTGTACTTTTCATTTTTCTCATCCCTGCTTTTGCTTTTTCGCAACAACATGGTGTTTCGATACATTCAAATATCGGATTATACGATAAATGGATGATCAGTAATGGTAAAATCATTGACGTTGAGAAGCCAGGCTTATTTCAACGCTACAACGCCGGGTATGTTTATCAATTGAATAATTGGTCATTCGGGATAAATACATATTATATGAACGCCAGAATAAGAGGAGAATATGAACATAGGTTATTTAACCCTGAATCTGGAGAAACAAAAATCTTTGTCTGGAAATCAAAATATTCAGGACATCTTATTGGATTAGCCCCGTTTGTATCAAGAATAATAATGGACAAAAAGCGTTTTAACCTTTCGTTGAAATTTAAGCCGGGCATGCAAAAACTGATTGCTTCAAAAAAATACATAGAAGAACATCCTTTAGGCAACCCCGATGATGTGACAGTGATTTACGATTGGGTAAAAGATGAAAATGCCAATTATGACCAGATAAATTTCAACTTTACCCTTGGCATTGAGGCCTGTAGAAACATCAATGAAAATTTTGCAATATCCGGCGGCATGTTTCTGACTTATTTTTTGTACCAAAATAAATATGATATACCTTGGATTAGCATACCCTATGCATTTGGCATTGATTTGGGCATCACTTACTATTTCACTCCCTCCGCATCATCTGAAAATTATTCCCCGCTGCCAAAAAGAAAAAGCTGAAAACCTGACAGAAGGTTTTGCACCCCCAACCAAAAAAAATCACAAAAAATTTGAAACCTTATTAAAACATTACGTATATTTGTATAGAGTTAACATCAAAAATACAGAACAATGAAAATAAATCAAACAAAACCAACACTCCACAGACAGCCAACTCCCGCTGCCACACACACACACACACAGTAAACACCGGCGTGTAAGCCTTTTGCTTATGGCAATTTTACTCTTCATATCGGTTGACCATGTTCAGGCACAATGGATAGATGGTGGAAATGATTTTAGTGGCAGTTGCCATAAAGCCTTATTTGGAACACTGGATACCTGTGATGTGCAGTTTATTTCAAACGGCATTGAGCGCATGCGCCTGACCGGCGATGGCTACTTTGGCATTGGCACATCAACCCCTGTTCAACCGCTGCATTTAAACGGCAACATACGATTTGAAAACCTGCTGCCCGACACACAAACTACAGCCATCATGCTGGATACTAGCGGCGATTTGAGTACACGCATTTTATCCATTGCTAACTGGAACACCGCTTACAGTTGGGAACCCCATGCAGGGCTATACCGCCCCATTGGCTGGGTGCCCGAATGGGATTCTGTTACCAACAAACCAAGTTTTGCCACCGTGGCAACCAGCGGCAGCTATACTGATTTATCAAATACCCCGGATTTAAACATCTCCAACTGGAATACCGCTTATGCCTGGGGCAACCATGATACGGTTGGTTACG
>JBNGDT010000203.1:0-4278 GCA_049975305.1 Bacteroidales bacterium
GCCCCATACAGTAAGTTCAGAGTAGGAGCGGCAGTACGGCTCGAAAATGGTGTTATTATTACGGGAAATAACCAGGAAAATGTAGCTTATCCTTCCGGGTTGTGTGCTGAACGGGTAGCTTTGTTTTATGCCAATGCAAAATATCCGGATGTACCTATTGTGGACTTATTAGTTATGGCAGAGTCCGGTGATAATGGTATTACTGTACAGCCTGTTTCCCCTTGCGGATCGTGCAGACAGGTATTGCAGGAAACGGAATTGCGTTACAAAAAGGACATCCGGGTTATACTGGCCGGAAAAAGTGAGGTATGGATATTTGAAAATGGTACCCAGTTGCTTCCGCTGAATTTTACAGATGATTTTTTACCCTAATTTTTACCGTATAGCCTGGCGCACTTTTACCAATTTTCCCAGTAATTTATCCATTTTATCAAGAGGAAGCATGTTTGCCCCGTCTGATTTGGCTTGTGCCGGATTGGGGTGTGTTTCAATGAAGATTCCATCAGCACCTGCTGCCACACCGGCTTTGGCAAGTGTTTCAATCATTTCCGGTTTGCCGCCTGTTATGCCGGAACTTTGGTTTGGCTGTTGAAGGCTATGGGTAACATCAAGAATAACGGGTGTATTTAATTTTTGCATAATGGGAATGCTGCGCATGTCAACAATTAAATCATGGTACCCAAAGCTTGTTCCACGTTCTGTGAGCCAGATTTTATTGTTTCCGGATTCCCTGATTTTATTTACTGCATGTTTCATGGCTTCAGGACTGAGAAATTGCCCTTTTTTGATGTTGATTATTTTCCCTGTTTTAGCTGCGGCAACAAGCAATTCGGTTTGCCGGCATAAAAAGGCAGGGATTTGTATCACATCCACAAATTCTGAAGCCATTTCAGCTTCTTCAGGTTTATGAATGTCTGTGATGACTGGTATCTGCAAGGTATCGGAAATGTGTTTCAGCCTTTGCAATGCCTTTATGTCGCCTATGCCGGTAAAGCTATCCAGACGGCTTCGGTTGGCTTTGCGATAGGAGGCTTTAAAAATGAAAGGAACCTGATATTTGTTGCTGAGGTTGTTAAGTTTTCTTGCAATGGATTCAGGCATTTCTTCGTTTTCAACAACGCAGGGGCCGGCAATCAGTAAAAAATTACCGCTGTTCAGATGTTTGATAAAAGGTAAATGTGATAGACTTTCCATATTAGAAATTCATTAAAATTTTTAGATATAACTTAAAAAATAAAGTGGCTGAAATTCCGGTTATTTCAGGAAAACTTTAGCCACCAACTTATCTTGTTTTTCAAATTTCTATTCGCCTGCAAAAAGTGGAAATGGTTTCATGAAATTATTGACTTTCTGTTTCACATCGTTGATGGTATCTTCATCTTCAATGTTTGTGATGACAGTATCAATCATGTCAACGATTTTAACCATATCTGTTTCTTTGAGGCCTCGTGTGGTGACAGCGGGAGTTCCCACACGTAAACCTGAAGTCTGAAAAGGAGAGCGATGGTCGAAAGGCACCATGTTTTTATTGACAGTGATATCAGCCTGTTCAAGGGCATTTTCAACCTGGCGGCCTGTAATCTCAGGCACTTTTGTACGCAAGTCAATCAACATGCTGTGGTTATCAGTACCACCGCTGATGACTTTATACCCACGGTTGATGAATTCCTCTGCCATAACAGAGGCATTTTTGATTACCTGTTTTTGATATGCTTTAAATTCTGGAGTGAGTGCTTCCCCAAACGCTACGGCTTTGGCTGCAATGATATGTTCCAGCGGACCGCCCTGTGTGCCGGGGAATACAGCGGAACTAATAATGGCAGACATGTTGCGGATCTCGCCTTTTTTGGTGGTAATCCCCCATGGGTTTTCAAAGTTGTTCCCGATGATGATGATGCCACCACGTGGGCCACGTAATGTTTTGTGGGTTGTGGATGTCACAATGTGAGCATATTCTGCCGGGTTGTTAAGTAATCCGGCAGCAATCAGCCCGGCGGGATGAGCCATGTCAACCATGAGCAAAGCACCTACTTTATCAGCGATTTCACGCATGCGCTTATAATCCCATTCACGACTGTATGCCGAAGCACCGCCAACAATCATTTTTGGTTTCTCACGCAGGGCGATTTTTTCCATTTCATCGTAATCAATAGTGCCGGTTTCTTCGCTAACACCATACGGAACAGGTTTATACAATATGCCTGAACTGTTTACTGGTGCCCCGTGTGTCAGGTGGCCGCCGTGATTCAGGCTTAGCCCCATGAATTTGTCCCCCGGTTTCATGCATGCCAGAAATACCGCAGCATTGGCCTGCGCACCGCTGTGAGGTTGTACATTGACGTAATCGGCGTTGTATAGTTTTTTCAGGCGTTCACGGGCAAGCTCTTCGGTCTGGTCAACAAACTGGCATCCACCGTAATACCGTTTGCCGGGGTAGCCTTCGGCGTATTTATTGGTCATCACCGAGCCCATGGCTTCAAGAACCTGTCTGCTTACAAAATTTTCCGATGCAATCAATTCAATGCCATTTTCCTGGCGGGCTCTTTCTTTTGCAATAATATCAAATACTTTATCGTCTCTTTGCATAATGCTTTACATTTAAGGTTTTCACAAATGTACAAATATTTTAAGAAAAAGCAATTAAATGGGTGTGTTGTAATAGCAAATTAATATTATAGCCGTTCTCTTAAGACCCACATGAACTGGTCTAAGCCGGTGTGAAACGATGAATGAAAAAAATAAAAAGAGCCAGAATATCTGATCCGAATTTATGTTTAAAACCCTATTGATTTTCCCCGTACAAGCGTATATGTTCAATGTTCCGGCTGCGTATCCAGCCTTTTTTACCATCGGGAAGACGGATTTGAGTGTAATTGTTGAGGCTGTCAAGTACTTCAATTTTAATACCTTCATTCACTTCAAATAAGTTGATGCCTGTTTCCGAAGGCGAGCTTTTAATCAGGCTGTCTTCAAACACAATGGCTTCATTGGGGGTGTGTATCATTTTGTCCAGCCTGAATGCCAGTCCAAGGGAAATACCACTCAACACAAGGCTTATAATGGCTATGGATGATAGTGTAGCACGGGCTCCCGGTTTTTTCCGGAGCAAATACCATGCCGTGAATCCGATACTCAGCATAAACAGTACCACACTGATAGCTGCCCATGTCCTGATACTCAGCAATGTATTGAGTTTATCCAGCCATGCGATAAAAAACAATTCAGGCATGCTTTGTATCTGGCCTTTTACCTTTGAACGAGCCAATTTCAGGTTGTGTTTAATGTCTTCATCCATAGGATTGAGCCGGTGGGCACGTTCATAATTCAAAATGGCCTGGCCATGCATATCCATCTTATAATAGGCATTGCCAAGGTTATAATATATGGCTGCATTATGCGGGTTTTCACTTAGCATGTCTTCATAAATCAGAGCCGCAATGGCGTAATTGCCATTGTTGTATGCCTGACGGGCACTGTCGTTGAGGGTGTTTCCCCGCAAAGAGCCTATGACAAAGAAACACAATATGCTGATGAGAATATATCGTTTCATAGCTTATAAATTTTGCTCCAGTTTTGTTATCAGTGAAACTGCATCTGAATAAATACGCTGTTTTTCAGTATCATTAGCGGCAGGTGCAAAATGGGTATATTCACATTCGTCAATGATATTCAGAAGCTGGTCAATTAAATCCTGTGGTGTGTTTTTTTGCTGAAGGGCTTCTGATACATTATCCCGTGACAGCGTGGACATTTCCATATCCAGTTTGTCGGCAACGTAACCCCACAAGGCTTTGATGGTTTCATTGTAAAAGGCATCGTTGTCATTTAGCATCAGCGATTTTGCTTTTTTCAACCGGCGCATGGTGATTTTATTGGCCTTTTTGTTCCGCTGTTTTGTGATGTTAGCACGTTCTTTTATTTGTTTCCGGCGCAATACAATGATGAAGATTAAAACAAGGAAAGGTACAATATAAAACAACCAGAAGGCTTTTGTGTTGAAAACTATCATCACAGGTTGTTTGTATGATGTGATGTCTTTCAGAAAGCGTATGTCTGTGGATATAATGTCGGATTTGCTGTCACTTACTATCTTCTGATGTAAACCGCTTTCATCGTAATCTTTGTTGCGGCGTACGTGAATGCGGAAATTTTCAGATTGATATGTTTTATACCGTCCTTCTGAAGGATCAAACCATGCTGCTTTAACGCCCGGCAGTGTGTAATCATCGGGGTATCGTGGTATAATGGTATAAACATAATCGATGCTTCCCTGACTAC
>JBNGDT010000204.1:0-4253 GCA_049975305.1 Bacteroidales bacterium
GTGATAAATTGTAAATTCAGATACATTTTTGTTTAAAACTTAGCTTTTTTTCTTAATTTTGAGCAACGGTAATAAAAACGTATGAGTGATTTTTTAGATCCCGAAGAAAATAAGTTATTCCATACCGACAAAGAAATGGAGAATGTGTTGCGTCCCCTGAATTTTAAGGATTTCAGCGGACAGGACAGCATTGTGGATAACCTGAAAGTGTTTGTAAAAGCAGCAGGCATACGTAAAGAATCGCTTGACCATGTGTTGTTGCATGGCCCCCCCGGACTGGGAAAAACTACCCTCGCTAAAATTATTGCCAATGAATTGAATGTAGGATTCAGGGTTACTTCCGGTCCGGTACTTGAAAAACCCGGTGATCTGGCAGGCCTGCTCACCAGCATCGAAAAAAATGACGTGTTGTTCATTGATGAAATCCACCGGTTGAGCCCTGTAGTGGAAGAATATTTGTATTCTGCCATGGAGGATTACCGCATTGATATAATGATTGACAAAGGCCCGGCAGCACGCTCCGTGCAGTTAACCCTTGAACCGTTTACACTTATTGGCGCAACAACACGAAGCGGTTTACTCACAAGCCCGTTGAGGGCACGTTTTGGCATCACAAATCACCTGCAATATTACGATGCCACGGTATTGTCCCGCATTGTGAAACGATCGGCTAATATATTAAACGTTAACATTGATGAAGATGCTTGTTTTGAAATCGCCCGGCGCAGCCGTGGAACACCTCGTATAGCCAATGCCCTTTTGCGGCGTGTCAGAGATTTTGCCCAGGTAAAAAGCGACGGGGTCATCCGCATGGAGATCACCAAAACAGCACTCAAAGCCCTGAACATTGATACTCGCGGCCTGGACGAAATGGACAATAGAATATTGACCAGCATCATTGATAAATTCAAAGGCGGACCAGTTGGTTTGAAAACAATTGCTACAGCCGTGGGTGAAGATGAAGGTACCATTGAGGAAGTGTATGAGCCTTTTTTGATTATGGAAGGATTTATCAAACGCACCCCGCGGGGAAGGGAAACCACTGTCCTGGCGTATGAACACCTCGGAAAAATACCGGGAAATAACAAGCAACCCAATTTATTCTGATCATGATAAAGCGCATATTTTTTTCATCGTGTGTATTAATAATGATGTCCCTGTTTGTGTTTTCGCAACAGGTTAATAATACCGATGTATTACATTATGACATCAACATTACGGATGTGGATTTTCTAAATGATGCCATTACTGCCAACGCAAACATCGAATTTACAGTGCACGAGGCTGCATCAAATATGTACCTTCATTTACTGCATCTTGAGGTGGATTCAGTTGTGTCTAACAATGAACACATGAGCTACTCCCACAACGACACCCTTTTGCTTATCCAGTTGGGTGAGCATTTATCCCCGGGTGATGTCAGAAGCCTCACGGTTTATTACCATGGAAATCCCGTTACTGATCCATCGGGATGGGGCGGGTTTTATTTTCAAAACAATTATGCATTTAATCTCGGTGTGGGATTTGATGATGTTCCTCATAACTACGGGCGTGTGTGGTTCCCATGTGTGGATAATTTTACCGATCGTGCCACCTACAAATTTAACATAACAACTTCTGTTGATCACAAAGCGGTGTGCAACGGAAGCCTTGACAGTATCACAACCCAGGTTGATGGAACTGACACAAACCTCATTCATCACTGGACCATGATAGATGAAATCCCCAGCTATCTTGCTTCCATGGCGGTAGGAGCCTATGAAGTCATAGATTATACATACAACGGCATAGACAGGAATATCCCTGTACAATTGTATGTGTTTGAAGGCAATACATCAAGTGCAAACGGGTCATTTCAGAACCTTGACACAATACTCAATCAATTTGAAACGTATTTTGGGCCCTATCCCTGGCAGCGTGTAGGATTTGTAGCTGTACCCTTTAACAATGGAGCCATGGAACACGCAACCAACATTGCCATTGGAAATGGGTTCATCAACGGGAGTACCACATACGAGAAATTGATCGCCCATGAGCTTTCACACAGTTGGTTCGGTGATTTTATCACCTGCCATGATGCTGAAGAGATGTGGATAAACGAAGGATGGGCTACTTATTGTGAAACCTTATACAGGGGATTCATGAACGGTGAAAATGCTGCTAATAATTACCGCCGCAATTCGCATTTTGCTGTTTTGCTTAAAGCGCATTTGGATGATAATGATGGAGATTTTTATCCTCTGAATGCTGTACCACAAAGTGTTACCTACGGAATGACATCCTATGAAAAAGGAGCTGACGTGGTACACAGCCTCAAAGCTTACCTTGGAGATGAATTTTTTCCGGCAGTACGCCACATGTTGAACGAAAAAGCCTTAGATGATATTTCTTCCGAAGAAATGCGGGATATTCTATCGGATTATACAGGTACCGATTTAACTGAGTTTTTTAATTCATGGGTGTTTGACACCGGTTTTCCACATTATAAAATAGATTCATTTGTTGTAGTCAACAACGGCAACATGTTTGATGTCGAAGTGTTTGTTCAGCAAAAAGCTTACGCAAGGGACAATTTTTACGATAACAACAGGGTGGACATCTGTTTTATGGATGAAAATTATAATGTGGTGGAAAAACGCATGGAATTTGATGGCAGATTCGGCTCACATACTTTCTCTCTTGATTTTAATCCTGTGCTTGTCATGATGGATTATTTCGAAAGGTGGTCGGATGCCAGAATAGCCATGAAAAGGGTGATAAATAACCCGGGTTATGTGTATTTTGACCAGGCAGTATTCAGGTTTTATGTGGAATCGGTGACAGATTCGGCCTTTTTGCGTGTTACTCACCACTGGGCAAGCCCCGACCAGTTTAAAGAACCAATACCCGGGCTGGTCCTGGCGGATCACAGGTACTGGAAAATAGAGTCCGATATGCCCGATGGGTTCATTTTTGATGGAATTTTTAAGTTCAGCGATTCTGATGTAGGTGCTTATCCTGAGCTGGATACGGAGTTTATTACCAATAGCCTTGATTCCCTTGTGCTTGTTTACAGAGCCGATGCTGCTGATGACTGGCATATTGTTGAGAATCAAACCCTGTCAACCATTCAAAAACGCATTGATGTGGAAGATGTACAGCCCGGAGAGTACAGCCTGGCAATTTATGACTGGGATGTTTGGGAAGCTGGTGTTAAAGAAGCAAAAGATAAACACATGATGTTCAGTGTGTATCCCAACCCGTCATCAGGCACCGTTTATATACAAACGCATGGTAGGTTTAGCGGAGATGTCAGCATCATCAACAACACCGGACAGGTTGTTTTTACACAAAAAGTAATATCCGGAAACGGTACTATAACATGGAATCCGGGACAGTCTGCCGGCTTATATTTTATTATATTCAACCGTGCTGATGGTAACTGTGAAACCCGTAAACTGCTTATTACAAAGTAAGTAACCGGGAAATTTGAAATACTTGATGAGAAAGAATTATTAGAAGTCTTTTGTAACTACTCAGTACTAATATTAAAAAACAGATGCACACAATTTTCACTGCAGAGCTAAGACTCTTTTTACCGCAAAGACGCAAAGACGCTGAGAAATGGAAAAGAGTACCATCCTCAATATTCACAGGTAGTACAATAAAATGAACAATTTAACAATTTAATTTAATTTAATTTACAAATTTCAAACCTTTGCGATATTGCGACTTTGCAGTGAGAAGCTACTCTTATTGATATTGATCAGTTACGTTATTTTAAAATGCAATAGTTTTCTAAGAGTCACGAATTAGACAACGATGACAACTATAAAGGAACTTTGTTGCTTATTTATAAGCCTCACGTGATATGGGATA
This sequence comes from Bacteroidales bacterium, assembly GCA_049975305.1. Lineage (GTDB taxonomy): Bacteria > Bacteroidota > Bacteroidia > Bacteroidales > ML635J-15 > JAQIBY01. The sequence goes on from JBNGDT010000204.1 coordinate 3,859, forward strand.
ATTTTTCTATTCTCAATGTGATTACGCTCGCTAATCGCTCACGTGATCCCTGAGGGGGGACAGTCAAGACAAAAAGCTGGCTACACTTTGTTACGCCAGTAATTTTATTTGCATTCATCCTTGCAAAGCAAGCTTTTGACGGATGAATGCAAATATGACTGACGTCAGGGCTTTTTGGCTTGCGGAGAGGGGGGGATTCGAACCCCCGATACCCCGTTATGGAGTATGCCGGTTTAGCAAACCGGTGCGTTCAGCCACTCCGCCACCTCTCCGTGGTGTTTTGCTGAACAGGGAACAAAAATAGCAATTCGATTTCAGAAAAAAAAGAAAATAATTATCTCATATCAATAATTTCTGCATCAGGGTAATCTTCCTTGTTGAATTTAACCATGTCA
>JBNGDT010000205.1:0-4183 GCA_049975305.1 Bacteroidales bacterium
ATAACAGGCTGAAGGCGAAGCAAAGCAGCTAATAGCCGAAGACCGACCCTGATTTTTAAGGACGGGTGATTGAACTTTACGAAAGTTCCGAACTTTCGTAAAGTTTTTTTCGCTCCGCCTTAGAAATCAGGGGCACGCCCAGTAAATAATAATAACTACCTCCATCACTAAATCACCGATCGCCAACTCGTTCCATCGTGCTTTCGTGCCTTCTCGCAATTGAAATCTGTGGTATTACCATGTTTATGAAGAAATAATGTTCCTGATTGTGTACTTCTTTTTTATCTTTGCTGCTTCTTAATACTAAAGTTGCGTTGCAAACGTTAGTACATCTGATTTTAGTGAAATGCATCTGCGTTATCTGACATATATTATTTTGATATTCATGGCTGTGCTTATCTCCAGGGTTACCAGCGCCCAGGAAAAACGCCTGAAGCGTGCTGATGCTATTTATGAAGCGGGGGAATATCACCGTGCTGCGGAAGCCTATAAATCTGTGCTTGATAAATTAAGTACCAGCGAAGAAAGGGTGTCCGTTTATTTTAAAATGGGAAATGCTTATTATTTATCTGGTAGTTACAGGCTTGCCCGGACATATTTGCACCGGGTGATCAGGTATGACAAAAGCAACCGGGAAGCTTATTTAAAACTGGGTGAAGTGTATCGTTTGTCTGATAAGTATGAAGATGCACTTGAAGTGTATAATGAATATCAGAACCTAAACGGCAAAGACAGTGTGTTTCAAAAGAAAATTGAGGAAACCAAAATGGCACAGGAGTGGAAAGACATTAAAACACGTTTTAAAGTAAAAGAAGCCAGGGATTTCAATACGCGCGCTGATGATTTTACTACCTCTGTTGTCGAAAAAGACGGGTATGACCATGTGTTTTTTGCTTCCACCAGGAAAGGAGTGACAGGGAAAGACAAATCGGACATTACCGGTGACCGATTTTCAGATATTTTCGTTTCCAAAAAAAACAGGAAAGGGGAGTGGGATGAACCACAATTGCTGGATTCTTTAAATTCTCCTTATGATGAAGGAGCCCCCTGCCTTTTGGAAAGTGGTTCACAGATGTATTTTACTTCCTGCCAGGTGGAAAAAAACAAAAAGAAAGGTTGTCAGATATATAAAATATCCAAAACGGGAACGGAATGGATGAACCCAGAGCGCGTGTCTATTGTGCCGGATACTGTATCAGTTGGTCATCCCAGCCTGACACCGGATCAAAACAGAATGTATTTTGCTTCACGCAAACAAGGAGGCTATGGTGGCGCTGATATCTGGTACGTTGAAAAAGAAAATGGTGATTGGGGAAAACCCATAAACGCCGGCCCTGAAATCAATTCTCCTTATGATGAACTTTTTCCTTATGTGCTGGACGATTCAACCTTGTTTTTTTCCAGTGAGCAATACCCTTCAATGGGAGGGCTTGATTTGTTCAAAGCAAAAAAAATCAGCCGTTATCGCTGGAAAGTGGAAAACATGAAACCACCTTTTTCCAGCCCGGGGAATGACTTTGGTATTTATTATTACAAAAATGCGGACAAAGGGTATTTTACATCCGACAGAGATGGATCTAAGGGACAAGATATCTATTTCTTTGAAAAACCACCACTGAAATTCGCACTGGAAGGGTATGTAACCGATAAAGATACTGAGGCTGTTATTGATAGTGCTGTTGTGCATCTGATTGGTTCTGACGGAACCATGTTCACGGATACCACTGATGCTGAAACCGGCTATTTCTATTTTAACCTGAAACCCAATACCGAATATGTGTATGTGGTGCATGAAGAGGGGTATTTTAACGGCAAGGCCAGGCTGACAACCGATACCCTATACTATGACCACACCTTTGTACATCATGTCAAATTGGAAAGCTATCAAAAAACATTTGAAATCCCCAATATTGAATTTGAATTTGGCAGTTTTGCCCTCACTGATAAGGCAAAACATTCCCTTGACAGTGTTGTAGAATTATTGAACAACAATCCCAACCTTGTGATTGAATTGTCGGCACATACCGATATGATTGGTACCGATGAAGACAATATGGAATTGAGTAAGAAAAGAGCCGATGCCGTGGCGGATTATCTGATCAGTAAAGGGATTGCCCCCGGAAGGCTGCAAACCAGAGGCTTTGGCGAAAGTCAACCCATTGTAATTGATGAACAACACAATGAATATGACTGGCTTGAAGAGGGTGATGTGCTGACACCTGAATTTATTGAGCAGCTAAGCGAAGAACAACAGAAAATTGCCAACCAGATGAACCGCCGCACCGAATTCCGTGTCATTCAGAATGATTACATCCCCAGCCTAGATTAATAGCTGTTTGCAATACCATGACTTATGTTTTGATGTATGTCAATGGCTTGCTTGTTTTATGGCTTATCGCTTGGCATGTTGTCTGTTTTCATTGGTTTAGAGTTGTGGGTATTTTTGTATTCGTTGTCCCAGATGGGATCCGTTAACCTGTGCAATTTTTTGTCATAATTGTCCATTTTTTCAAAATAGCTTTTGTCTTTCAGAATTGCATCTGCAATCTCATCTTCGCCGGTATTTTCTTTGCCCAGTATGTTTTCCCTGAAATTGGCATAATGGTCGCGTATGGAACAGGGCATAAGCATGTTTTCAGGATTGTCCAGCTTGTCAAGGGTATAGTTGCGTTGCCATTGTTTTCCTCGCTCAAACAGGGGTGCTTTTAAAATGCTTGCTAAGTTGCGTCCTTCTTGTTGTGCTTTAATAATATTGTCCGCTTTGTATGGTACAAATACGCAGGGCATCACGTCCCCGTTCCAGTCAATATACAAGTATCCCCTGCGGCGCCCATAAGCTATGCAACCGTCGGTAAGCACACCGCTGTTCCAGAAATCTGCAACACAATATTTCTTATCCCTGAGCAGATGCTCCCACTGACGATAAAGCTTCACTCGTTGTTCAGGTGTTGGCATCCTTTCAAACAATTCTTTGCCTCTGCCGATGGGCATAAATTGAAAAAGCCACATGTATGAAGCTCCCTGTTGATCAAAATAAAAATCATAAAAACCATCGCTGAGCAATATGTCTGTGTTTTTCGAGGTTGCTGTCACTGAAATGACAAACGGCAAACCAGCATTGCGCAGGTTTTCCATGGATTGCAGTATTTTTTTAAATGTGCCCTTACCCCTGCGTTCATCCGTTTCCTTTTCAAATCCTTCAACAGAAATGCAGGGAATCATGTTGCTCAATTCAGCCAGTTCTTCAGCTTTGGCCTTGTTAATTAAGGTACCGTTCGTGTAAAACATAAAAAAGATGTCCGGGAATTCCCGCCCCAAATCAGTCAGCGTTTTACCTTCACTGCGGTACATCAATGGTTCACCTCCACTGATAACAATAAAACGGCCATTGGTTTCATCATGAAATTCTTTCAAAAATGCTCTTAAGTTGGAGTAAGGTAGCGTTTCTGCCGTTTTGGCTGTGCTGCCTGCATAGCAGTCATTGCATTTTAGGTTACAACGCTTGGTAGGGGATATAACAAAAAATGTGGGCACTTCAACACCATGTTTTTCCTGGTAATTTTTTAATTCAGCCCTGAATTTTTCCTTGTCTTCGTGAAACGCATTTGTGATTAATACGTTGGAGAGTTTTTTTAGCACATTTCTGTTTATAATGCCTTTTTCCAGATTTCGGTCAGCACTTGCAAGCAATGCTTTCCCCCATTCGTATTTTTTTTGTTTTACTGCATCCAATGCTTCGGGTTGATTTGTTATCACATTGTCATACAGTTGTTTTTCAATTTGAGGTAATAACAATTTGCGTGTTAATTTATTCCCTGTCATGTTGGCCACTAATGTTGCTATGTTTTTATTATTCATAATCTTATAATTTTTATCAAACCTTTAACGCAAGGTTTGTGGTTCGACATTCGTTAAAAATGATGTTATCATAGTGTAAACCTGGTTTATGAGTTTTTTAATGTTATTTTTTATGTTATCGGTTGCATCAAATATCAAATCAATTGTATGTGCTTTCAATAAGTTTGCTGATAATTTTGCTACTTCAATGCGTGGGATTTTGAAGTTTTGAACGGGATAATGGTTAGCTAACAAGTCATTAAATGCCAGAACCAACTTGTTGTAATCTTCAAAAAATACTTCCCTGATTTTTGGTTTGTCGGCATATTCGGCCATGATATGAAAC
>JBNGDT010000206.1:0-4105 GCA_049975305.1 Bacteroidales bacterium
GGCGGGAAAGCTAAACCTTTAAACACAACAACGTGGTGAAACTAAACAATTACAAGCTTTCTTTCAAGCTCTGCCCGATTTCGGCGGCCGTATCAGCAACATTAACACCGGCATTTTTCAAGGCGGATATTTTTTCAGAGGCAGTGCCTTTGCTTCCGGCAATAATAGCACCGGCGTGTCCCATGCGTTTGCCTTTGGGAGCAGTCTGGCCGGCAATGAAAGCCACCACCGGTTTTGAGATATGTTCTTTTATGTATTCTGCAGCATTGATTTCCATGTCACCACCAATTTCCCCAATCATTACCATGGCCTTGGTGTTCGGGTCTTTTTCAAACATCCCGAGCAAATCAATAAATGAATACCCAATGATGGGATCCCCTCCAATGCCCACAGCCGTAGAAATACCAAAACCTGCTTTGACAATCTGGTTAGCTGCTTCATAAGTCAGTGTTCCTGATTTTGATATCAGGCCAATTTCCCCTGGTTGAAAAACAAAACCGGGCATAATACCGATTTTGCATTCATTTGCCGTGATGATGCCCGGGCAATTGGGACCAATCATGTGGGTATCGGATTTATCAAGGTATTGTTTAACGTACATCATGTCTTTCACTGGGATACCTTCGGTAATACAGACAACCAATTTAATACCTGCATCGGCAGACTCCATGATGGAATCGGCTGCAAAAGCCGGTGGTACAAACACAAGTGACACATCGGCATTTGTGGCCTGGCGTGCTTCTTTCACCGTATTGAACACGGGTTTGCCAATATGGGTTTGGCCGCCTTTGCCTGGCGTGACACCTCCAACAATATCGGTTCCGTAATCCATGCATTGTTGAGCATGAAAACTGCCTTCTTTACCGGTAAATCCATGGACTATAACTTTTGAATTTTTATTGACTAAAATACTCATAGTATTAGTTTTTGACAATGTGAACAACTTTTTCAGCCCCATCGTTAAGGTCTTTGGCAGTTATAAGCTGCGGTATTTCTGAATTTTTAAGGATATCCATGGCTTCGTGTGCATTTGTGCCATCTAAGCGTACCACTACCGGAACAGGAATATCCACATGTTGGGTAGCCTGGATGATGCCATTTGCTATCCTGTCACAACGGACAATGCCACCAAAAATATTGATAAAGATGGCTTTTACAGCCGGATCCTTCAATATGATCTCCATACCTTTGGCCACGCTTTCAGCGCTTGCACCTCCGCCAACATCCAAAAAATTGGCCGGTTCGCCACCTTTGCATTTGATAATATCCATGGTTGACATGGCCAGGCCCGCCCCATTTACCATGCATCCCACATTTCCGTCAAGTTTTACATAAGACATACCGTATTCATCGGCTTCGGTTTCGGTGGACTCTTCTTCATTGAAATCCCGCATTTCCACGATCTCTTTTTGCCGGAACAGGGCATTGTCATCAAATACCATCTTGGCATCCAGTGCAATCAGGCGGTTATCATCTAACAAAGCAAGGGGATTAATTTCAATGAGGCTGGCATCATTTTCAATATAGACATTATATAATGCAGCAGCAAATTTCCCAAAATGTTTCATTTGTTCTTTCGAAAAGCCAAGCCCAAAAGCCAGTTCACGAATCTGAAAATTCTGCAATCCAAACAAGGGATTGATAGTTACTTTCAGAATTTTTTCAGGGGTTTCTTCTGCCACTTTTTCAATTTCCACACCGCCCTCGGTTGATGCCATCATTACAGGCATAGATTGTTGCCTGTCTAATGTTATACCCAGGTAAAACTCCCCTGTGATGTTGGCAGCGGCTTCGATATACAATTTTTTTACAGTTTTTCCTTCGGGGCCTGTCTGATGCGTGACAAGCGTTTTTCCCAACATTTTCTGTGCAACATCGTGTACCTCTTTAGGTGTGGACACTATTTTCACTCCACCGGCCTTTCCACGTCCTCCGGCATGTATCTGGGCTTTTACCACATATTTGTCTGAGGATAATTTTTCGGCGGCTTTTTCAGCTTGCTCCGGGGTCCCTGCATAGTATCCTTCAAGAACAGGCACATCAAAAGTTTTGAATATTTGCTTGGCCTGAAATTCGTGAATGTTCATAGTTTAGATTTGCTTGTTGAGGTTGTTTATTAACTGCAGTTAAAAAACAAAAATAAAAAATTTATTTGAACAAAAAATTATATTATCTTAGCAGCGTATGTTTAACTAATACTTTTTTGCCATTATGAATATGAAACGTTTTTTAACAAGCATTATCGTATTGATTTCAATCGTTGGGGTGATGATAGTTTTCACTGGCTGTCCGAAAGATGACACAACACCACCCAGCATTTATTTTGATCAGCTACAAGACACAACCGTACTCTTATACACTCTATTCGAAGATCCATGGGTACTTGTTGAAGACAATAAAGACTTTGCCGAAGATATTACGGTAAAAAGTGATTTTGAAGATAATATATCTTTGTATAGTTCAGGCAGGTTACGTAGAACAGGAGACTATGAGATTACTTATACTGCCACTGACCTTGCCGGCAATTCATCAAATAAGATACGCACTATCCATGTCAAAAATCCAGCGGAAATAGTTGTAGGATCTTATAACGTAACCGCTACTTACGACAACCAACCTGACACTACATTTAGGGCACTTATTTCTGCAGACACAAGGGAAGCTGGCCGGATCCGTTTTTCAAAATCCTATTTTCATTTGTATGAAGGAGAGCCCACCTATCTTAAAGCAGAAGGGCGGCTTTATTCACCCGTTCACTCTCCTGACATGACCATCCCAACTGTCGAACCAGGTGAACATGTTGGTTGGCTGGGCATTGATAATGATAATACGGACATTCCTTTTTATGATACTCTGTATTATTCTGAAACCATGCCGCTGATGACAAGGTATGATTACATTCATATACCCACAATATATAAGACAGATACAATCGCTGGAATTAATCATAAGATAGTTGGCAGAAAAGATGTAAACGGTTATCCTATGTCAAAAATAACATTTAACGGAGATATTGTTACTAAAATAGAATTGTATTATACAGTAACAAATACGCAGCATCCTGAATGGGGGGCTGAAAAAGTGGAAGAAATATTTATCCCATAATGTGTAAACTCTTCTACAGTATATATTTACAATGTAAAGGCCGGGAGTGTTCCGGTCTTTTTCATTTTCGGGGATGTCCAAAAAACAGCCTGTTTAACTCTCCATTCAATGCCGGTGAATAATGACGAAAATACCGTTTTTCCTGGTACCCAACTACCCAACGTATTCCATCAACAGGATGTAAAACAAGAATTTCTTTTGCAGATTTGAGATCATTTTGGTGAATGATGCAATCATCAAACACTTTTAATTTAAGATTCAAACACGCTTCTATCACCTTTTGCCTCATGACATCATCAATGGCACCTTCTTCGAGGGCCGGAATATAAGCAACATCATCATTTATCAACATAAAATTAGCCCCGATAAAGCGGGCCACGTGATTCACTTCATTCAACAATATGATCTGGTCATATTTTCCCACATGCATATCAAAAAGAGCGGATGTTTCTGTGGCTGACAAGCCTGTATCATAAATTTCGGCTGATCCTGAATATAACCTGTGCCTGCGAAACACATCAATCAAAAAGCCGTCATCATTTAATACAAATTGCTGATTGGATTTCGGAGCCGCAGTCATTAAATACGAAGCTTTTCCACCAGTGATATCTGTAAATATTATCATACGCAACAGCCCTCCCTGGTATATTCTATTCATCTGAAACAAATGTCTGATGTCCTGGGAAAATGTACCGGAAGTCATCCATCCGGGTAATTTCAAACCTTTTTTATCTGCAATATTTACAATCCGGCGAAATTCATCCTGATAAAACGGCAAAGCAGATGATACCACAAACCATTCAAACCGCAAAGCATTGGTTCCCTGAATTAACGGATGTTCAGCACTGAAATTATTTTCATTTTTAATTAGTTCACCATTATATATAATGTGTCGCGACATACAACTTAGGATTGGTGATTCTATTCTAATAAATGATTGATCAATTTAAGGGCATCTCTAAAAACTACTTTTTTCAATGCCGTATTTTGAAACAAATAT
>JBNGDT010000207.1:0-4072 GCA_049975305.1 Bacteroidales bacterium
CCACCAATTGATGCAAATATAATATCTGTTATTCAGCCTGAATGTGATGGTATTGGCCTTGGTTCGGCCGAAATTGAGGCTGATGGAGGTGTGGGAGGCTTTTCATACCAATGGAGTGACGGGCATGTGTCTGCTGTCAACGATGTATTGCATACTGGTGAAAATTTTGTTACCGTTACGGATGCCAATGGTTGTGATACAGTTCTCAGTGTTGAGATATTGCCCCCGCATGACCTTGGTATCCAGGTGGATGTTGAACATAATCCCTGCAACGGCGATTGCACCGGTCATGCTACGGTTGTCGTAACAGGGGGAACGGCACCTTACAATTATTTATGGAGCAACGGAGATACAGGACCAAATATCAATCACCTGTGTGCAGGGGTTTATCAGGCTACCATCATTGATGCAGAGAATTGTGTTATTCACCAAAACATAAACATCACTCAACCACCGCCTTTGATGAGTAACATCCACGTGGATGAACCAATTTTGTGTTACGGGGAAACCGGGAAACTTCTGGCCAGTGTCAGTGGGGGTACATATCCTTATGAATTTATATGGGATAATGGGAGCGAAGAACAAGCTATTGACAGTGTGCCTGCAGGTGAATATTTTCTTACCGTCACAGATCATCACAATTGCGTTGATTCCACTTCTCTGATGTTGACACAACCTCCTGAATTGAAATATTCTGATTCCGTCGTCAATACAGTGTGTGCAGGAGTGTGTAATGGTAAAGTGCTTATTGAACCTGAAGGCGGAACTCCACCTTATGATTTTATATGGAATTCGATATCAGGTGATTCTTTAAGAAGTAGATTGTGTCCCGATACGTATGAAATTATACTCAAAGATGCCAACAATTGCGAAATACACAAAGTTTATGAAATACAACAAGGTGACTATATACCGGAACTTGATGTTAGTGCTGACCCGATTGAATTATATGAGGGGATGAGTACACGCCTTGTAGCAACAAATAATCCCGGTTACCAATACAACTGGTCTCCGGATGGTGAATTAAGTGAAGATAATCAACCTGTTGTAACAGCAACCCCTCAGGAAACAACTACCTATGAAGTCCGGATTGTTGATTCACTGGGTTGTGTCAATAAAGATACCGTAACTATCATTGTACATGAGGTAATCTGCGGAGAGCCTTACCTGTACATTCCCAATGCGTTTACACCCAATGGGGATGGGGAAAATGACTATTTCAAACCTTATGCACCAACCGGTGTTATCACGGATATGTATTTTGCTGTTTATGATCGCTGGGGTGAATTGTTGTATGAAAGTGAAAACATCAATGACAGGGGATGGGACGGCACATACAAAGGAAAAGTATTGCCTCCTGATGTGTATGTGTATTACTTTAATGCCACCTGCCTGGATAAGAATACATTTACCAAAAAAGGTAACGTAACCCTTATCAGGTAGTTTATCCGGGATTCAAAATAACAAAACTTGTCCGGCGAAGACGGATCATTCACAATGTTCAATTATCTAATATTCAAACAGTTTGCAAATTGGATTTATTTTGGATTTTGACCTTGGGATTTTGAACTTCATAAATGCCATATTTGCAAAGACAAATTTAAGTTATCTTTTTTGACGTTCCCCTATTTTTCCAGGGGCGGGTACTGTCTATCAAATGGATTCAGTACATGAAAGGATACCGGGATCCATAGCTAAACCCGGGCATTGATCCGTGCCAGTTGTTCTTATTTGAGCCATTATTCCAGTAATAATACCATGGCATGCCATCTCCAAAGTTAAAATCTGCTTGTATATGTGAGTTTTCTCCGAGCTGATAATAAAAACCGATGTGGCCATTTTTAAGTGTTTGATTAAATGAGCCGGGCAGCATGGTAACAGATGCACCACCATAAACATTCAATTTGGTATTGACCTGATAAGCGCCGGAAGCGTAAAAATGAAAGGCAGCCATTTTTTCAAAATAAGAACCTTCATCGTTTTCCGGAGACATTAAAAAGTCACTGTGTATATCAGAATATGACATGCTTGTTCCCACAAAAAAGGAAAATTTTCCGGGCGGATTAATTTGCAGGGTAGGGGATATGTAACTTAGAAATGAAGGTGTACCATTGAATGAGTAAGCAGAGCCTCCCATGGTTAATGTGGGATGAAATGTGGTTTTATATTCTACCTGGTTGTTGAACAGGCTTGTTTCATTGCCTTCATGCAATGAAAAATTAAAGCTGCTGTCTGATGCCGGGGAATAATAATCTTCTGCCTGAGCAAATAGATTGCCCGCCATAATCAACATCACAATACCCAATGTTATCTGTTTTATCATATCCCAAAAATACAAAAATTATTCATGACATCAAAGAGTATATTTCCAATATTATAAACGATCCACAACACACATCATTATGTTTCGGTATGAGATTCCGCCTCTATGATAATACAATATGTGCAGTGAAGCATAAACCTATAAATTCAAATGGTCTGAATCCCGCCTGATGAAATATTTTGTTTAGATTTGTATGCAATGCGAAAATCTTATCATTATCACATAAGATCACGTTCAGCCTGATTGTTGTCAGTCTTGGTGCATGTCTGGTATTGGGGGTTGTTGTCTATTATTCGATGAAAGAAGCCATGCTGGAACGCACTTATGATCAGTTGCTATATCCGTACGCACAGAAAAACAAAACAGGCTGGAAAAATTCTTTGCAGACAGGAAATACGATATCCGACTGATGGCTGAGGAAGAAACCATTGTGTCTTTAATGGAAAGTTTTCAAAAAGAAGATAGGTTTAACACCGATTATGATTCCATAGTCATTGACAAAAACAAGGTGCCATATCACGGGAATGAGTATTTTTCAGCCTTGCTGTTTTTGCCATCCGGAAGTCATAAGTATGCATATTCACTGCCTTTTAACGGGGTACATGATTCTGTTCTGATAAAACGGGTGAAAGAGCCCGAAGAGCTTCATGTGTTCAGAGGCATGAAAGATACTTGTCAGGATGCTGTGTTGCTTGATTTTAGCATGAAGTCACGTATGCACCCCGGTGTGCGGCTGGGTATGCCTGTGTATGATGATGATGGTAAAAGGTTGGGGGTACTTTGCAGCATATTACCCATTGAAAGCATAAATGAAATCATGTACGAGGAAAACCAACACAATGGACTGGGGGAATCAGGTGAGGCTTACCTCGTTGGTAGTGATTATTACATGAGAAGTACTTCGAGATTTCATGACAGTGCCAACATGAGCACAGTAGTGAAAACCCCGGGGGGTGAAAAAGCCCTTGCTGGTGAAAGGGGAGTAGATAGGTTTTATGATTACCGTGGTGTAAAAGTGCTTAGTTCTTATGCCAGGTTAAATTCTGTAAAGGCTGGTGCCAAAGGGTATTTACCAAAGAATATTACCGCTGATGAATTGCATGAAGCCATTGTGGCTGTTTACGAAGGCAGGGAATATTTCAGCAAAAGCATTTCTGAACACGTGTTTTTGGAGATGATGCGAAAAACCAGGGAAAATGTATCTACGTCTGAAAAGATGCAAAACCTTACAGAACGGGAAATCGAAGTGCTGAAAAAAGTGGCCGAAGGCTTGAGCAATGGCGATATTGCTGATCAGTTATGTATTAGCATTCGTACTGTGGAAACACACAAAACCAATGTGCTTCGCAAGCTAAATATTAACAACACAGTTGAATTGGTAAAATATCCCATTCAGCATAATTTGATCACTCTAAGTACGTGATTCACGTAATAAATTTCCGTAATTTCCTGATAGATTTGCATCGGATATTCCTGTAAATTTATTTCGTGGTTTTGTTAGTTTTTGTTTGTTTGTTTAGATGTGATATTGGATTGAATTTTTTGCAAAGCTAATGCAGAATAGTTAAATCACACCTAACTTAAAATCAGAAGAGCCTGTGATATGTGTTGCAGGCTCTTTTTGTGTATTGACACGTTTACAATGATTTTGTGTTGAATGTATAATTTTCTACTTTTGTTTGCCCATATAAACAGGCCCCATAGTTCAAGGGATAGAATAGCGGTTTCCTAAACCGTAGATCCAGGTTC
>JBNGDT010000208.1:0-3940 GCA_049975305.1 Bacteroidales bacterium
GGATTTATCAGTTGGAGAAGTGAGTCTGAAAAATTATTCACAATCCTGGTGGAGAAGCAGGATAGGGGCAGTTATGCAGGATGGGTTCATGTTCAACGATACCATTGCAAAAAATATCGCTGTAGGTGTTGATACCATTAACAAAGAGCAGCTACACAGAGCAGCTACACAATGCCGTTAAAATTGCAAATATCCGGGATTTTATAGAATCTCTCCCTCTTGGTTACAACACTAAAATTGGTACTGAAGGGCACGGTTTAAGCCAGGGGCAAAAACAAAGAATACTCATTGCCCGTGCAGTTTATAAAGATCCGCACTATTTGTTTTTTGACGAAGCAACAAATGCCCTTGATGCAAACAACGAAAGAATAATTATGAATAACCTGAATAAATTTTTTGAAGGCAAAACCGTCGTTATTGTTGCCCATCGCCTTAGTACCGTAAAAAAGGCTGATCAAATAATCGTCATTGAGAAAGGAGAAATCATTGAAACGGGAACTCATACTGAATTAACGAGAAAAAAAGGAGCCTATTATAAACTAGTTAAAGACCAATTAGAACTTGGAAGTTAGCATGTCAGAAGAATTAAAACATATCAAAAAAGTAGAAATACGCAGTGAAGAGGTTCAGGAAATATTGGGCAAACCTCCAAATAGAATTATTCGCGTTGGAATTTCAGTTATGTTGATAGTTTTGATTGTACTATTGATTGGATCATGGTTTTTTAAATATCCTGAAGTTATTAACGCAAGAATTATATTAACAACGGTAAATCCACCTGCAACATTAAAGGCAAATACATCAGGTAAAATAGTGAATTTATTTGCTTCCGAAGGTGATACAGTAAGGCAGGGGCAGGTTTTAGCGGAAATTGAAAATAGTGCCAATTACCAACACGTAATTTATTTAAGCAGATTAGTTGACACATTAGAAAATCCGGCAAAATTTAATGATAGTTTACAACTGAAGCTTGGTGAAATACAATCAGTTTACTCTTCTCACATAAGGTTGATCCAGGATTATGAGAGTTTTAAAAGACTAAATTATCATGAGAATAAAATCAATGCTATAAAACAAGAACAAAAAGATTACCAAATATACCAGGCAAGTTTATATAAACAAAAACAATTAAAGCGATCAGAACTGAATTTATCCAGGAAACAATTTAGAAGAGATAGTATTCTTTTCAGTGATGATGTTATTGCAGAATCAGATTTTGAGAAAGCAGAGGTAAGTTATTTACAAAAAAATCTGCTATGGAAAATGTAGAAATTAATACCAGTATGAAAGTAAACCAATTGGAAAAACAAATATTGGATTTGCAATTACAGTATCAACAGGAAGATCAAAAATACATAAATCAAATTAATGAGTCATTTAAAAATTAAGAAAGCAGTTTAAGCATTTGGAAGCAGATATATTTAGTGATTTCTCCAATTACAGGAACATTAACATTAACAAATATTTGGAGTAAAAACCAGAATGTTAATCAGGGCGATATAGTTGCTACCGTGATTCCACTTAAAGAAACTGAGATAATCGGGAAGTTAACAATGCCAACTGCAGGTGCAGGAAAAGTCAAACCAGGACAAAAAGTAAACATTAAATTAGACAATTTTCCATATAAGGAGTATGGGATGATACAAAGTAAGATTAAAATTGTCTCTAAAGTTCCTGTTATAACACAGGATGGAGCATTTTACATTGCAGAAGTTGAAGTACCCGATAGCATAGTTTCAAACTATGGTCTTAAACTGAGCTTTACTCATGAAATGACGGGAACAGCAGAAATTATAACTGATGATATTCGTTTATTGGAAAGACTTTTTAATCCTTTAAAAGCTCTACTGAAAAAACATATATAATACTGCCAGAAAACTAAGTTGGCTGATAAGAAAGTCCAAATTCAAGTCTTGCGAGGCTTTAAAAAGCGCAGTTAACTGTTGTAAATGAGTATTTTTCAGGCAAGCGTAACGCAGAAGTTGGACACCACTGACATCAACCACCAAGCTTATTTATCTCTGAAAACCTCAGTCATTCCCCTTATTCAACAAATTTCCTAAAATAATCATTTCACTACTTACCACTCACCATTTACCGAATACTGATTACAGTACCACTTTTCCACTTCGTAAACTCGCCCCGTCACCAGCTCGCACCACATTCCCTTTATTCAACAAATTCCCCAAAAGATGGATTTTCTGAGTTTTAAACATAAATTTCTGATTTTTTTACTAAAATTGCAGGATCAAACACGCTGATTACATATTAGCAACTCTCTAATAAGAAATTATAAAAGTACTACTAGCAATGACTGAATACCTACGAAACAACCCTCTTAGCAGCGATGGACAATCTGAAAAGAATCCTGAACATGCGAAACCCAAAAAAGACACCGGGAATAAAACAACAGACCCGGATGCCAAAGAACAACCAAATACCGGCAATTCATCAGGTGACAATGAAGCAATTTCTGCCCCCAAAACCAACTCACCCGACAAGCTTTATGGTTCAGAACAACCTGCTTCCGGAGACAATACAACGCAGGATGAAAACACAAACGCTGACACAAATCAGGATGATAAGTCTGAAAACATGCCTGATTTCACCAGCATGTCAAAAGAAGAATTACTGCAACATCTGAAAGAATTGGTTGTTGAAAAAGACATACCAGGAACAAAAGCACACATTGATGCCATCAAAAATGCTTTTTATAAAATTAAAAATGCTGAAATAGCAGACCTAAAACGATTACATATTGAAAGCGGAAAAGATCCGATCGAATTTGAACCGCCTCATGACAAAGATGAAGTGTATCTGAAAGAGCTCCTTGATGATTATAAAAAGCAAAAAGCAGAATATAACAAAAAAATTGAAGAGAAAAAATTAGAAAACCTCAATAAAAAACTGGAAATCATTGATAAAATTAAGGTGTTGGCTAATGGTGAAGAATCCCTTGACAAAACTTTTACAGAATTTAAAAACCTCCAGAAAGAATGGCAATCCATCGGCAATGTACCAAAAGAAAAAGCAAGTGATCTTTGGGCTTCTTATAATATGCAGGTTGAACGGTTCTACGATTTTATCAAAATCAACAAGGAATTGCGTGATCTTGATTTCAAAAAGAACATGGATGCCAAAATTGCCCTTTGTGAAAAAGCGGAAAAACTCTTACTTGAAACAGATATCATAAATGCATGGAAAACATTGCAGGCTTACCACGACGAATGGCGTGAAATCGGCCCCGTGCCAAGGGAACACCGTGACGAGCTGTGGGACCGTTTTAGCAAAGTCAGCCGTGAAATCAACAAAAAACACCAGGAACTATTTCTTAAAAAAAAAGAAGAACAAAACAACAATCTGAATGCAAAAACCGCCCTCTGTGAAAAAGCCGAAGAACTGGCAAGCCTTAATATCACAAGCATTAACGAATGGAATGAAAAAACAGAGGAAATACTGAAAATTCAGAAAGTCTGGAAAACCATTGGAATGGTTCCCAAAAAACACAATCAACAAATTTATGAAAGATTCAGAACTGCCTGCAATGTGTTTTTTGATAAAAAACATGAGTATTTTAAAGAACAAAACAATATAAAAGAAGAAAACCTTCAGAAAAAAACAGATTTATGCATTCAGGCTGAAGCCTTAAAAAACGATACGGAGTGGAACAAAACACGGGATACCTTTATTGAGTTGCAGAAACAGTGGAAAAAAATTGGCCCCGTGCCTAAAAATGAAGGTTACGCAATCTGGAAACGCTTCAGCAGTGCATGCAACCACTTTTTCACAGCCATGGATGAACATTTTAAAAACAAGACTAAAAACGAAAAAGAAAACGCTGTAGAAAAACGTAAAATCATTGAAGAAATCAAAAACTTTGAAGTTTGTGATGATAAAAATAAAAACCTCGAAGCCATACAAAATTTCCAGGCACGTTGGT
>JBNGDT010000209.1:0-3900 GCA_049975305.1 Bacteroidales bacterium
AAATAATCTCAATTTATGAACACATAAAATTAATTATTTCTATCTTTGTTCAATTGAAATAAATTTGTTTACAAACACTTAATGATTGAACCTATGAAAAAACTAAGTTATTTATATGTTGCAATTCTGATCATATCCTTATCAGGATGTTCGTTATTCCAAGGCGGGAGTGACACTTTTGAGGGCTACATCAAATACGATATTGACTATGAGGGTGATATTGACGAAGCAATACGTGCACAGCTACCCACATCAGTAACAGATTATTATAAAGGGGCAAAAATCCGCAAAGAACAGGAAACAGCCATGTTTTCCATGTATCAGATTGTAAATTCTGCCAAAAAAGAAGTTATCATATTGATGGATATGATGGGGCAAAAATTCGCCTACAAACAGGACTCAGCAAAAATGCAAGAAGCCATGAAAGAGCTGGGAGAGCCTGAAGTAAGGGAAACAGGTGAAACAAAAAAAATACTTGGTTATACCACAAAAAAAGTAGAAGTAGAGCTTGATGACAATATATTTTTCGGCTATGTGACTGATGAAATCAACCAGGAAGCAGATCACAACTGGGCTGGTCAGTTCAATGGGGTTAAAGGTGTTTTGTTAGAATACACGACAGAACAGCAAGGCATAATCATGACATTCACAGCTAAAGAAATAAAAGAAGAAAAAGTAAAACCATCTAAATTTACCATTCCCGCTGAATATGAACTGAAAACATCAGAAGAAATCAGCACCATGTTTGGTGGTTAAACCCAGATTCAAAAAACAGATTGACATCAGAATATTCACATAAGAAAATCCTCGTATCTTTATGAGGATTTTCTTATGTGTAAAATCAAAATTTAAATTCAATATTTGTGACACAGCAAAACAGTAAAAAAGAAAAGAGAAAATCAACAAAAGGGAATAAAAAAAAATCCCGTAAACCAGCATTTGCCTTTTTGAAAGATGAGCGGTTCAAAGTTTCTGTTGGTTTGTTTTTTATTGCTTTTGCCATATTGCTAGCCCTTTCTTTTACTTCGTTTTTGTTTACATGGCAAGCAGACCAAAGTAAGCTGGATACCAACGTGATTGAGCTATTTTCAGACAGAGATATTAAAGTTGAAAACTGGACTGGAAAACTCGGTGCTGTTTTGGCCGATGTATTTATTCATGATGGGTTTGGTATAGCCTCCTTCGTCTTTATATTTATTTTCCTTATCATTGGATTCCGGTTTTTCAAACTCAGACTACTACCTCTGCGTAAATCTTTATTTCTCAGTTTATTGGGTATGATATGGCTTTCTGTTTTGCTGGGGTTTATTTTTACAGACAAGCTGTTTTACCTTGGGGGAACTCATGGTTTTCACATGGCTCAATGGCTCAATGCATTCACAGGGAAAGCAGGCACTATCATCCTTTTGTTTTTGTTTTTATTTGCTGTAATCATTTTTTCCTACAACCCGGCACTGGGTATCATCAAAGGCTGGTTTAAAAAAATAAAAAACATTAAACCTGAACAACTGAAAGAAGATAAAGAAGATAATGAATTTGACAAGGAAGAGGATACCGGTATTACAAGTGAAGAAGAAAAAGAAACAAAACCAGCACCCGGTTTTGAATACCAGGTTGACAAAGAAGAAGCCACCCGGGATGAAGGAAAATCAAAATACGATCTGGAAGTAAAAGATACACACACCATCGAAGAAATTCCTGCTGAAAATGTAAACTTAACCAACGATGGGGATTTTGATCCCACACTGGACCTGAGCAATTATAAAATGCCGCCGGTAGAACTTCTTGAAGATCATAAAAGTGGCAACAGCAAGGTTACCGACAAAGACCTGGAAGCCAATTCCAATCAAATTATCCGGACTTTACAGGATTATAATATAGAAATTTCAAAGATAACAGCAACGGTAGGTCCAACTGTAACCATGTATGAAATTGTGCCTGCAAAAGGCGTTCGCATTTCAAAGATCAAAAACCTTGAAGATGACATTGCCTTATCCCTTGCTGCACTTGGCATTCGTATTATAGCACCCATCCCCGGGCGGGGAACCATTGGCATTGAAGTTCCAAATAAGGATCCGGAAATTGTTTCCATGCGCTCGGTACTTACATCAAAAACCTTTCTGGATTGCGATTATGAATTGCCTGTTGTGATGGGGAAAAAGATCAACAACGAACCATTGGTTTTCAACCTGGCAAAAATGCCACATCTTTTGATGGCAGGGGCTACAGGGCAGGGAAAATCCGTTGGATTGAATGCCATTATCACATCTCTTTTGTACAAGAAACACCCGGCACAACTTAAGTTTGTCATGGTTGATCCGAAAAAGATAGAATTGTCTTTTTATGAAAAGCTTGAACGGCATTTTCTTGCCAAATTACCTGATGAAGAAGAACCCATCATCACCGATACCCAAAAAGTAATTTATACCCTGAATTCCCTAACAAAAGAAATGGATCAACGGTATGATCTGCTGAAAAAAGCAGGAGCCAGAAACATAAAGGAATACAATAAAAAATACATCAAACGCAGGTTAAATCCTGAAAAAGGGCATCACTACCTGCCATACATTGTTGTGATTGTGGATGAATTTGCTGACCTCATACAAACAGCAGGTAAAGAAATCGAGGGACCAATTGCCCGCCTGGCTCAATTGGCAAGGGCCATAGGCATACATTTGATCATCGCAACACAACGTCCATCTACCAACGTGATTACAGGCACAATAAAAGCCAATTTTCCTGCCAGGATATCATTCCGGGTATCAAGCAGCATTGATTCTCGTACTATTCTGGACAGCTCAGGGGCCAATCAGCTCATCGGGCGGGGTGATATGCTGATCAATGACGGAAAAGAACTGGTAAGGGCTCAATGTGCCTTTGTTGACACGCCGGAAATTGAAAAAATTACAGAATATATCGGTTCACAGCAGGGATATCCGTCTGCATTGTTGTTACCAGAGCCGGAGACTGAAAACAGCAACGGAGCATACGTTTCAACAGATGATCAACTGGACGAATTTTTTGAAGAGGCAGCACGTTTGGTTGTCCGGCATCAACAGGGAAGCACTTCTCTTATCCAGCGAAAACTTTCAATTGGCTACAACCGGGCAGGACGCATCATCGATCAGCTTGAGGCCATGGGCATTGTGGGCCCCTTTGAAGGAAGCAAAGCAAGAAAAGTATTGTACCCCGACGAATACGCTTTGGAACAGTATTTGAGTTCACTGAATAAAAAAGAATAATGCAATGAAGAAATATGCCATAATATTATTAATGCTGTTTGTATTCATCGGGCATAGCAATGCTCAAGAAAGTGATTCAAAAGCTGTCAATCTTCTTAATGAGGTATCAGAGGAAATAAAAAATTACCATGGATTTCACATTGAATTTACTTTTGGCATTGACAACCTACGTGACAGTACCAAACAATTTTATAACGGGGAAATCTGGTTTAAAGACAAAGCCTATAAACTGGATATGATGAGATCGGTCATACATTCAGACGGTAAAACAACAAACTGGGTTTACCAGGAAGAAACCCAGGAAGTCAATATAACACCATACAATGAAGAAGACATGAGCACGTTTATTAATCCTTACCGGTTTCTTGAGAATTTTGAAACGGAATACACATGCAGGTTTATTTCTGATAAATTTGTAAACAACAGACCTTTGGTAGAAATACATCTTTTTCCAAATGACATTGAAGCAAGCAATTACTCACGGATTAAAATCAAAATAGATAAAGCAAAAAAAGAATTGTATGAATTTACCTTTGTCGGCAATGAAGGCGTAAATTATATCATCACAATAAACAAACTCCATACGGACAAGCCTGTCACTACTGACATGGTTAAATTCAACAAGGAAGATTACCCTGATGCAGAAATTATTGATATG
>JBNGDT010000210.1:0-3842 GCA_049975305.1 Bacteroidales bacterium
GCAGGAATTAGCTATAAAAATGAATTTAGGTATAACATTAAGTAATCATAAAAAAATAAATAAATGACCTGTATAAAAAAATGTGCTGTTCTCTTTTTTTTAGCTCTCCTGTTGTTGACTTCCTGTAATCATGAAGAAGAGACTGTCCCCGAAGATGTGTTGATTCGTCTGTATGGACAAACCTTAACAACGGAAGAACTGGAAAAAATGATTCCGGATGATATTTCTGAAAAAGACAGCATTGAAATGGCAAAAAAATACATCCAAAAATGGATAAACGAAACATTGTTGTATCGCAGCGCTATTAAAAACTTGAAAGACAGTTCGAAAATTAAGGAAAAGGTACAGGATTTTAGAAAACAAATGTACATCTATGAATATGAAAACCAATATTTAGAATCAAAGCTCGATACTATTGTTACCCGGGAAGAAGTTGAAGCTTACTATGAAAATCACCTGCAAAGTTATGCTTTAGACAGGTTGGCTGTAAAAGCCCATTATATGATTATGGATGCCAAAATACCTTTTTATTACAGAGAAATGGATAAAGTCAGAAGAGCCACCCCGGAAAGGATGGACATTCTGTATGATGCCATTAAAGGCACAAACAAAATCATTGTTGAACACAATGAGAAATGGATGTACCTGGATGATCTGTTGAAAGAAATACATGCTGTGAATAACCAGGATGTGCGCCAAAAGGCCATACAACTTGGGTATTTTGCTGTTGAGGACAGTACGAAACGGTACATTGTAAAAATCAATGAAAAACTTATGCCCGGTGATACAATGCCGGTTGATCTGATTGAAAGCAAGATATCGCATATCATTGTAAACAAGAGAAAGCAGGAGCTCATTACTAATTTGAAAAATCAATTGATTCAGGACGCTAAATCAAGTGATACTATCGTTATAAATACGAATGAAAAGTATAAATAATCGACAAATATGTTTTTTTCTGCCTATAACCGCAGAAACACAGTAAAATAGAAAGCATGATAGCACGATGGGCCGAACACGGAACACGGAACACATAAAGAACTACATGGCTATCACTTTAAGTATCATGCCATCGTTCATTCGTGCAATCGTGTAGTCTCTGCGGTGAATAGTTAACGAAAATTAAGTGTATGATCAACATTAGAACTATGTTTACGGGTTTACTTTTACTGGTAAGCCTGCATGGATTTTCTCAAAATCAGAAAGTAATAGACCAGGTGATTGCCGTTGTAGGAAATGAACCCATCCTGTTGTCAGAGATAGAAACCCAGTCTTTGCAACTGAAAAGTCAGGGATACTTTGGTATTACTGATGCAAACTGTGAAATACTGGAAGAAATGTTATTTCAGAAACTGTTGTTGCAGCAAGCCAAAAAAGACAGCATTGAAGTAACATCGGCAGAAGTGGAAAATGAACTGGACAGGCGTCTGAAAGTATTTATCCGCCAGCTTGGTTCCGAACAAAAACTGGAAGAATATTACCAAAAGTCTATACCTGAAATCAAATCGGATTTCAGGGAAATGATCAAAGAACAAATGCTTATGCAACGCATGCAGCATCAGCTTACCAATAATATCAACGTTACCCCGTCAGAAGTCAGGCAGTATTTCAATTCCATCAGTGACGACAGCATTCCGGTGATTCCTGCCACTTACAGAATAAAGCAAATTGCGATATACCCAAAAGTATCTGAAAAAGAAACACAACGTTGCTTAGATAAAATCAATGAAATCAGAGACAGAATTCTCGACGGGGAAAATTTCAGTACCCTTGCAGTGTTGTATTCCGATGATCCAGGGTCAGCTCAAAAAGGAGGGGAACTGGGTTTTGTTAACAGGACAGATCTTGTCCCTGAGTTTGCTTCCATTGCTTTTGATATGGATGAAGATGATCCTGTATCCCGGGTGGTGGAAACTGAGTTTGGCTACCACATCTTAAAGCTTATTGAGCGCAAAGGAAACCAGGTTAACGTCAGGCATATTCTTATCTCACCACAAACTGACAGTGAAGCACAACAACAAGCCAAAGAAAAGCTCCGCAATATCTGTGCTCAAATTCTTTCGGACAGCATTAGTTTTGAAAAAGCGGCTGAGTTGTATTCAGAAGATGAAAATACAAAAAACAGCGGTGGCACCGTAATGAACCCTCTAACCGGCGAAACACAACTTGAAGCATCTGAACTGGATCCCCTAATCAGAAGTAATATTGAAAACCTGGATGAAGGTGAAATATCTGATGTGATACGGACTCGGGATGAACGGGGAAAAACTGTTTATAAACTGTTTAAGATGGATAAGAAAACTGAAAAACACACAGCCAATTTAAAGCAGGATTATCAGCGATATAAAGCCATCACACTGAATAAAAAGAAAGAAAAAATTATCCGTATGTGGATAGAAGATCAACTGAAACAAACTTACGTTCGTATTGATCCTGCTTATCAGAATTGCGAATTTCAATACACCGACTGGACTCAGATGCGTGGTGATGAGAGCGAGTAATTATTGCCTGACAATATTAAAAAAACCTATTAGCTATTAATATCTTAGTCAGCATAATTAACAATTCTACAGATAATAAAAATAAACTTTTGTGGTATTAACTGTTTTGAGCTTGGGTTTTGTATTTTATTTTGGATTTTGCTTTTTGAACTTTGGATTTTAATCAACCCCTATCCAAGACTTGTCCCAAACTTGATTCGGGATAAACCAGATTTTACCAAATCTAACTGTAAATTTTAAACAAGTTATATAAGATAGAGTGTTGGTATCACACTTGGATCGCAAATTAGTTGGCAATAAAGCAGTTGGCAATTGGCAAAAGACATTCCCCTTTTTGCCTACTGCCAACTGCCAACTAATTCAACAGAACCAAATAACTATTATCTATCAGTTTTTTCCCTTGTTCTAAAACACCTTATCAGCCATGATAAAGTATCAGAGGTGTGTTTTAATGGAGGTAAATCCAAAAACTCCTGCCGCAGATCGTTGATGAACTTTATCTGATTTTTTTCTTCGTGTTTGTCCGCATACACGGCATACAATAAGGCTGTTTTTATTTGCTGGCTTTTGAAACGGGATTTGTGCTGACTGATCTTTCCCGGATGAATATGTATGTACCGTTCGTCGTTTCCCTGGCGCATCAGCCAGCGTGAATTGTCAGAAACCGGGATGACTTCATACAAAGATACCGTTTGCAGCCAGCCCAGGTACGCATTTTTTTCAAATATGCCTTTATGCTTTAAATGCATTTCCAGTTCAGAACAAATGCCTGGGACGGATAATTTCCCGGTGTAAATATCCGTTACAGATTCGCCTATGTCCAGCATATACCGCCGTATATCTTCCGGAGGCAATTTTTGTAAAGCAGGGATGTTCTCCTGTATATACCCGAGGTGATGTTTCCATGGATTCAACAGAAAAGGAAACGGTATGTCTTGCAGATACTGATACATCTGCTTAAAAATACAAAACACATCCAATATAAAAAAGTCAGATTACCACAATTGTATAAATCTTACTTTCGGAAATCCTGATTCATCGTAAAATGAAAAGTTGTAATTTTGTAGTAACTGCTCAGTGGTAAAATTAAATAAGAGTTGACTATTCAGACGCATTTGATTTTCACTGCAACCCCGTCTGTCCTGCCTGCCGGCAGGCAGGCGCCGGGCAAACTCTGCCTAAAGGGCAGCCAGGAACCGGCGAGCAGGGAAAGGAGAAAATTGATCACATAGACAGTTAATCATGGTTGTTTTTGAACCATATAAGGATTATAAGGTCGTATAAGTTTTTCTTACAATCCCTTATATGCCTTATATGGTTTGATTATTTTAGGTTAAATAT
>JBNGDT010000211.1:0-3837 GCA_049975305.1 Bacteroidales bacterium
GAGGGCGGGAAAGCTAAACCTTTAAACACAACAACGTGGTGAAACTAAACAATTAATCAATAATATCATAAACAGAATTCCGCTCAACGGCTTTTAAGCCGGCAACCCTTGCCATGGTTTTAATTGCTTCAACAGACATAGCCGGATGTTTCTCTACCGACCCAGCAAGAAAATAAATTTTTGTGGTATCATCAATGGTACCATCAAGGTCATCTACCCCAAATGCCAGGCTCATGGAAGCATTGTCCTTTCCAATCATGGGCCAGTATGCTTTTATATGGGGAATGTTGTCAAGAAATATGCGGCTGATAGCAAAGGTTTTCATATCATCCGTAACATGTGATTCCCCTGCATAAGACAGTTTATTGTTTCCGCTTTTGTATTTCAGGGGGATAAAAGCATTGAAACCACCGGTTTCATCCTGCAGATTTCTCAGCCTGTCAAGGTGATCAATTCTGTGTTGTGGCATTTCAATGTGGCCGTATAACATTGTGGCATTAGACTGAATTCCAGATTTATGCAGGGTTTTGTGTACCTCCAGCCATGTATCGGCATCAATTTTATCAGGGCATATTTTTTGCCTTATGCTTTCATCAAAAATTTCAGCACCACCACCGGGTACCGAATTAAGTCCTGCTTCTACCAACAGTTCAATTCCTTCATGGAGCGGGATATTTGCATTTTTACACATCTGCCAGATTTCTTCGGCTGTATAAGCTTTAATGTGTACCCTTTTGCTATATTTTCGTATAATGTTAAGTATTTCAATGGAATAATCCAATGTCCACTCCGGATGTATGCCTCCCACAATGTGAATTTCAGTGATGTTTTTTTTCAGTGCCTCTTTAACAATCTTTTCGATTTCATCATGCGAGTATTCCCACGCATGAGATTCCCCCCTGCGGGCCCTGTAGGCACAAAACAAACAGTGGTTTACGCACACATTAGTAGGTTCTATATGGACATTGCGGTTGTAAAACACATGATTACCACTGTGATGTTGTTTCCTTTCCCAGGCCAGCATTGCCAGTTTGGATAAAGGCATAGAAAATAGTTGCAGTGCATCATCTTTGGTAACACGGCCACCTTGTTGTATCTTATTTTCAATCTGTTGCATAATTTTCTGTCTGTTTTTCAGCAACCTGATTTTTTTTGTAAAGGTAAAAATCCGCAAGTTTTTATACTACATTTTATCCTTATACCTTAAATTTAAAGGCGACATGTTGCTGCTTTAACAATATATAGCTGTGGTTTATGGCAGCAAGTAAAATTCAAATCGCCGGAACACACCTTTCCAGTATGTATCTCAATGGAACACCCCAAAATCATCATAAAAGTATGCAGTGAATAAATGGATTGTTTGCAAATAATATTTATATCCTGTATCTTGCAACCTGCTATGATTGCATGTATGTGCAATTAATCAGTGCTTTAGCGTATTTTATTTTTGAAATTAAGATTGAAAATGTGAGTGGGCTACAGCAATAAATAAACATACCAAGCCGAATTAGAAGAGTATAGATAGATACTATGAAACCTGAGAAAAGCAGGAAAATAACTCAACGCTTCAGTCCATGGGCATGGCTGATTTTGATTGTTGTATCCATTGTATATATATGCATCAATTATGCCGGCACGGAGGGATTAAACCCATCGAATGATGGTTTAGTATTAGCTCAAAGCTGGCGTATTATCCTTGGACAGGTTCCACATCTTGAATTCATTAGTATTCGCCCCGTTGGATCAGGTGTTTTGCACAGCATACACTTTTTATTGCCTTTTCCATTGGAGATAAGCGCCCGGTATTTTGTGCTTTTTCAGTTTTTTGTTATCGCCTTTTCATGGGTGCAATTTTTCAGGTTGAAATCGAATTTTAAGCATGAGATACCAAACATATACAAGTTTAGCCTCCTGATTATTGCATGGGTATGCACCATTTACAATCATTACCTTTTCCCCTGGTCCACTATTGATGCCATATTCTGGAGCTCAATTGGATTTTACTTAACAGAGCGTTCATTCAACATACGGAGGCAAACACTCTGCCTGGCACTGGGACTACTTGCTTTTGTTTTGGCAGCGCTTTCACGGCAGACATTTGCAGTTATTACCATAATCGGCTGGTTGTGGGTAGCCATCAGATTATACCGCAAAAAAGCATGGAAAACCGGATTAATTGCCGCTGCTGTAGGCATATTACCTATTTTATCATATGCTATTGTTATAGCGATGAATGATGCAGGCAGGGCATTTCTTACTCAGATGACCGGCTGTACAGAGTTTTACGACACGGCTGTAATTCCATTTTATAACCACTTCACTACCAACAATATGAAGTGGATCAACATTGCTATTATTTCAATGACAGTGCTTGTCGGAATTGGAAAACGCCTTTCTACCAGGTTATATTCATTTATTGCAACATTACCAGCCATGCGTATGCTTTTTCTGTTAGAAACTGCCCTGGTACTGTACATGCTCTACGGGATTCCTGAATATTTTATTAATGCCGAATCCAGGGATATATATGCATTGTCATTTCGCGCGTTCTGGATATTGCTTGACATCTTGCTTATTAGCATACTAGTACAGGGTAATAAATTTAATGCCTGTATACCTGCTTTGTTTGGGATGCTGGTAGCATGGACAGGAACCATAAGCCGGGGCGCAAACACCCCCATATTATCTTTGGGAATACTGGTAATTTCAATTTTATATGTATATCTAATCAAATACCAGGATGCCCTTCTGCTTAAACAAAAGTGGCTGCACGTTGCATTGCCGGCCATAGCATTGCTTTACTTAATTACCGGCACCATTAGCCAGCAACATATCAATTACCACGATGTAAGTATAGACGAACAAACTCATAATCTTAAAAATATTCATCCCGATTATGGCAAAATAAAAACAAACAAGCATACTTATGCGTATTTCGAAGAAATTGATTCGCTAATCAGCAATTATAAAAATTCAGACACCCACATTGTCTTCCTCCCTGACAACCCTATTATTTACCCTGTGTACCGGCTTGAAAATCCCTTATCCGTTGACTGGCCACAAGATGGAGAACTTATAGGACAGAATAAACGTTTTAATAAAGAACTTATCTGGAAAATTGATGAAGGCGTTATCTTTTGCCTGCAAAAATACAATGTTAAAAAAATACATAAAGGCTATAAAAAACTGGACTACAGCGATTATCCATATATGGAAACCATCTTCACCGAATGCCAGCTGCTTGATGAAACCAAACATTTCAGAATATATTCCAAATACCCGGTGAAATAATTCAATCAGCTTTGGTTACTCTATTGATTGTCTTAGGCTTATTTTGGTCAACGTATTGATTTTTTTGTATTTTGACTGTAAACAAACCTGTTCCTATTATGAAAACTATAGTATTTTATTGTAATTTCAGATAAAAGCACCATATACTTAAAGCAAACACTGATGTTATCCGGGCATTAATCATGTGTGCAATCATTGTGCTTTTTGAAATGAATAAGAGAACGTTGCAATACTGCACTTTACAGAAATTTTTCGCCGGAGAATAAATCAATGCAGCGTTTTTGATTCACATGCGTTGTAATACTAAGATTAACATAATGTTTAAAGAAATTGCCCCAGATATTATTGATGCCTGTAAGCGCAAAAACAAGTCAGACCAAAAAGCTTTGTATAATCACTATGCATCTTATGTGTATGGCATTTGCATGAGATATGCTGCAACAAAACTAGATGCAGAAGATATGATGCAGGATAGTTTTGTCAAAATTTTTAAACGCAGATTACTTATCTAAAATACTGTATATGAGGCAGAAGCTTTATATTTTT
>JBNGDT010000212.1:0-3834 GCA_049975305.1 Bacteroidales bacterium
AACAATCAACAAAATATATTAACAGAGGTTTTTAGAGATGCCCTTAAATTAATCAACAATAGTCAAAATCACAAATAGTCAAAATATTGTAATGAATTGAAAGTTTTTATGGAAAGGAATGTGTATTATAACTCAAAATAGTGGCATTATGTAGAAAATCCATAAAATATTAGCTTATGAAGATTCTTAAATAAAAAAAATCATATATTTGTGAAAAATCTGTTATGTTATTATGTATTCAATTCTCAAAATAACTTTATTGAGTTTGGGAGGAGTCTTGTTGTTGTCTTTATCTTATGGACAACAGCATATCTCTATACATCAACAGGAACTGGAGTATTATAATTCCTTGGGTTATACCGCAGAGGAGTATTATGACATTAATCAACCGGCACAGGTGATGCATGAAAAAATCAGCCGCCAGTGCAACCTGGAAAAGATTGTGTTTGGATGGCATCCTTACTGGTGTAACGGGCTTGAAACCAATTATGACTGGTCTTTGTTATCGGATTTGTCGTTTTTTTCTTTTGAGGTAAACCCTGCTACAGGGACACCTTCCACCACACATGGATGGGAAACATCATCCCTGGTGGATGAAGCCCTGGCAAATGATGTGCGTGTGAATTTGTGTGTTACCTTGTTTTCTGAACATGCCACTTTGTTTGGAAGTCCTTCGGCCCAGTCAACATTGATAGATACCCTGATATCCCTTGTCCAGCTAAAAAGTGCCAATGGCGTGAACATTGATTTTGAAGGGGTGTCATCAAGCCTGAAACCGGAATTTACTGCTTTTCTGATTAACCTGTGTACGCAGATGCATACAGAAATACCGGGTTCCCAGGTGAGCATTTGCGCCCATGCTGTTGACTGGGGCGATCTTTTTGATGAAGCAGCCATTGATCCGTATATTGATTTCTATACCATCATGGGCTATGACTATTATTACAGTGGTAGCGCGGTAGCCGGCCCTACGTCACCTTTATACACATTCAATACGTTCAATTATAACCTGGCTAAAACAGTTAACTATTACCTTTCACAGGGTGCCAGTAAAGACAAGCTGGTGCTGGGACTGCCTTATTATGGACATGAGTGGAAAACAGAAAATAGTACCATCCCGTCAAATACAACAAGTTCTGTGGGATCAAAAACCTATAAGCTGGTAAAAAATAACACATCAGGGAATTACTCAAATCCCCAATGGGAACCCACAAGTTTCACCCCTTATTATGTATTTAACGATGGTACCAATTGGCACCAGTGTTTTTGTGACGATGAAACCAGCCTGGCATACCGCTATGATTTTGTAAACATGATGGGAATAGCCGGTATTGGTATTTGGGCACTTGGTTATGATGATGGTTACACAGCTTTATGGAATTTACTCCGTGATAAATTTACCGATTGTGGATCTACACCTTGTTCAGGAACGTTTTATGATATGGGTGGACCATGTGGTGTATATTATAACAACAGTGATTATATTTTTACTATTGCCCCGACAGGTGCTACGCAAGTCAGCCTTGAATTTCCGGGTTTTGATATCGAAGCTGGCAGCGGTTCAGTATGTGATTATGATTACATCGAAATATTTGACGGGCCTGATACTGCATCTTCAAGTTTTGGCAAATTTTGCAACACAACAGGTAATCCGGGACTGATAACATCTTCAGGCAATGCCCTTACCGTACATTTTCATTCCGACGGGGCCACAGTGAACGAAGGCTTTGAAGCCGTCTGGGATTGTGTGGTTGATGATGTTTCCCCGGGTACTTCAGTTTCTGCTGATGACTGGCAGGCTGATGATTTTACGGCTTATTTCAGCGACAGCGATAATGATACAGTGAAATACAGGTTTTACCAGGTATTGGATTGGGATGGCTATGAGTGGAGAGCCAATGGGGATTACGGTTACTTCAACGATAATTTCCAATCACAAATTCATGCTGACTGGACATCTGTTGAAGGCAACTGGGCTGTTGAAAATCAACACCTTGTTCAGTCTGATGAGAGCAGCTCAAACACGAATATGTATGCGTCGGTTGAGCAGGATGCAGGCAATGAGTATCTCTATCATTTTCAGATGAATATTGATGGTTCAGGAGCGAACAGAAGGGCAGGTATTCATTTTTTCTGCAGTGATCCCGAACAATCAGGTCGTGAAAATTCATACATGGTGTATTTGCGGGCAGACCAAAATACGGTGCAGATTTATAAATACATTGATAATTCCTACTACAACGGATGGTACACCACAAATGAAGCAACGGTCAATGCAGGTCAGTGGTATGATGTTAAAATTCTGTTGAATACCGTTACAGGTCAGATTCAGGTTTATAAGGATGATGAACTTGTGGCATCAGCCACGGATGCAGACCCATTTGTTGCAGGGACAGCCATATCATTACGCACCGGGGAATGCCATGTTCAGTATGATGATATAAAAGTGTATAAAAACAGGGTTGACACGGCAGTAGTGCTTGTTGGTGACAATGAGGAAGTAAGGTTTCAAAACGCAAATGAATATTCACCGGCATGCAGGATAAAATCCATTGTTATGGATGAATCCGGCAATGTTTCCAGCCCTGCAGGCACAGATGTAAACATTGACTGGACACCACCTGAAAATATTGATGCAGTTAACGATGGGCAGGGAGTGGATATTGATACCACCTATACCGGAACAGAACTTTCAGCCAATTGGCCGGTGCCTGCAGAGCCCAATTCATTCATTGACTATTATGAATATTGTATCGGGTTGTCACCCGGCGCAGATGATGTGGTTGGATGGACAAACAACGGAACAGATAATCAGATGACCCACATAGGTTTAAATCTGATGCCTGATACTGCTTATTACATCAGTGTGCGGGCGGTCAATGCCTCGGGTTTGTCAACAGTTACCCATACATCAAGCGATGGTGTTGTGTATGTTGATCCGGGTAGTTTTACGGTGGCTGATTTTACCATTCAAAATACCGATGTATGCAACGGTGATCCTGTGGTGTTTATAAACCTTTCACAGAATGCCGATTCATGTTTATGGTTGGTTTCAGGTCAACAGGATACATCTTCTACGGACATTTCCCCTTCAATGGTATTGGATGATGGTATATATAGTGTAACGCTTATTGCTTATGGTCAGTTTGAGAACGATACCACAACGCAGGATGTAACCATACAAACCATTGCTTTGCCTGAAGCGGATTTTTACGCATTGGATACCATGATTGAATTGCCACCGGCCATTGCTTATTTTGTTAACACTTCAGTGCATGCAACATCTTTTCACTGGAATTTTGGCGATGGTAGTGTATCGTATTATGCTGAGCCATGGCACCAATATCAGGATGCAGGTACTTATACGGTAACACTTGTGGCTAATAGTGAATCATGTGACAGCGATACACTGGCAATAACAGATTATATTACCGTGATTGAGGAGCAGGGCGTACATGATATGCAGCGAGAATACATAACAGTGTATCCCAATCCTGTATCCGACAGGGTTATTATTCAATCAGACAGACATAAAATAAACAAAATATCTGTTTACACCATACATTCAAAACTGTGTGTTTCAGCACAAACCGATGCTTATTATGCGGAATTAGACCTTGCAGGCTTTGATGAAGGGTATTACATGCTGGTTTTGGATACAGATAATGGAAAATTTGTTAAAAAACTGGCAATTTTACGATAAAATGAGGTTTCTTTTTCTTTCTTTTCAATTTCAAGATACGCTTCAATGTCCATCAGATCAATCCCTTGTTTTTTAGCGCAGATTACTTATCTAAAATACTGTATATGAGGCAGAAGCTTTATATTTTTTAA
>JBNGDT010000213.1:0-3779 GCA_049975305.1 Bacteroidales bacterium
TCAATTACTTACTATTTAACATAAGATAATTTATTTTGAATGATTTTTGTGATTACACTAATTTTATTCCATTACATATAATGTTTTTAAATTTTATTTTTAATTATTAATAATCTATAATTTTATTTACTTTATTTATTTCATTTTAATTATTATTTATTCTGTAATACAAAATACGTATCCAGGATTTCGCAGGAACAAACAACAACAAAGAGAAAATTAGTATTGAAAAATATCCGGGTTTGATGGGTATTTATCCAGGCACCGTATGAAAAAATGGTGACTTTTCAATAACAACAACTTGGGAAACGCTATTTTAAATAATAGTATAACAGAACAACGAATGAAGAATAACGAATTAAAAATCCCTAAAAAACAACACACTTACTGTTGCTAATCCTATATCAAGTCAGGATTGATACAACACTAATTTCTGATGTGTGCATTGACCGCTGCCTGAATCTGTTCCTTTTGTTTCAATCCGATACCATTCCATAAACTTTCTCCCTTCTTATATAAAATCAGTGTAGGGATATTTCTCACCTGGTATTTTGCTGCAATACGCGGAAAAGCATCAACATCCAGTTTAAGCACAATCAGTTTATCTGACATTTCCTCACTGACAGATTCAACAATAGGCCCTTGTATTCTACACGGGCGGCACCAGTCAGCATAAAAATCCACAAGCACGGGGGTTTCTCTGTTGATATATTCATAAAAATCGGTTTCTGATTCAATCACAACAACATTACCACCGGGTTCACCTCCCTGACATATTGAAAATATCAGCATTATCAATGGTATTAATGTAATATACTTAATCTTTGTTTGAAATTTTTTCATTGTTATCTGTTTTCGTTTTTCGTTTTTTTAGCTGTGTATCGATTACATCACCAATAATCATGCCACCCAGTCCACCTAGTGCCATATCATAATACCATAATTTTTGCAAAGGACAGGTTCCGGTAAGACATCCCACAAAATAATAATACGCCCATCCCGCAATCAAACCGGACAGGATAAACCACAATGCAAATTTATGTTTTTTGATAAATTGCTTCATATACTTATGCATTTTTTGTCAGGAATAAACATGTGATTGTGAAATTTGTTCATTGCCTTTGCTTAACCACTGAGCTGTACCACATTCCTGCAATTACAAGTGCTGCCACTGGACCTGCAGTATAAGCCCATTCAGGATTTATTGCCAAACCGCCGGTATGATTAGGTGCTATCAGGAAATAGGTAATACATATAGTGGTCATTATGAAAGCCGGTACAGACAGCAACCAGTGAAAACGCCGTTTTTCGGCAAGATACATGGCACTTGTCCATAACACAAAACTGGCAAGAATTTGGTTGGAAAGTCCAAGGTATTTCCACACGGTGGCAAAGTCAAGTTGCGACAAAATAAAACCAAGCACAAACAATGGGATGCTAATCAGCAAACGTTTCCATGCTGAAGATTGATTGTACGAACATATATCTGCCACGGTAAGACGTGCCGAGCGAAAAGCCGTATCTCCGGTACTTATTGGCAAGGCTATAACTCCGACAATGGCAAATATTGCACCAACTTTTCCCAACCATGATCGGCAAATGAAATCAACCACCCATGCAGCGTTGTTGTTGTGTTCAGCCAATGTACTATTCAGCTTATCAACACCGCCGAAAAAGTTCATGGCAGCGGTAGCCCAGATAATTGCCACAATACCTTCGGCAATCATGGCGCCATAAAACACAAGGCGTCCATGCTTTTCATTTTTCAGGCAACGGGCCATCATGGGTGCTTGCGTAGAATGAAATCCGGAAATAGCTCCGCAGGAAATTACAATAAACATCATTGGGTACAAAATATTTTGTTCCGGGATATGATGCCAGTTTTTAGCGTTGGCAGGGGTAAATTCCATCAGCGTCAGTTCTCCTGAAACAACTTTGAATATGATCACAGCAGCAATACTCACGACCATAAAAATCAAGAATATACCAAACACAGGGTAAATTTTCCCAATGATTTTGTTGATGGGCAACAATGTAGCAATCAGGTAATACGTAAAGATAACGTATAACCAAATAGTTTTTCCGCCGCCTGTCAATCCGGCAAGCAAACCTGCAGGGCCGGTAACAAAAGCCACTCCCACAAATATCAGCAATATGATTGTAAACACACGAAGAATTTGTTGCACGCTCACTCCCAGGTATTTTCCAACCAATTCAGGCAAACTGGCACCTTTGTTTCTAAGACTGAGCATGCCGGAAAAATAATCATGTACAGAACCCATGAAAATACACCCGAACACTATCCAGACATACGCCCACGGTCCGTACATGGCACCAAGGATGGCACCGAAAATCGGCCCCAACCCGGCAATGTTAAGAAACTGTATCATGAAAACTTTCCAACGCTGCATAGGCAGGTAATCCACTCCATCGTTCATGGTGTATGCCGGTGTTTTTCTATTGGCATCCACACCAAAAAACCGCTCTATAAATTTTCCGTAAATTAGATATCCTACTATCAACAAGCCGATACTGATAATAAATGTCCACATATCCACATAGCAAAAAATAAATACGCTCAAAAGTAAATAAAACGAGGTATCATTGTCCAAAATATCATCTGATTTTTGTCATGCTTTCCGGCAGCGATTTTTATTGATAGGAATTTTATACCTTGCGAACAAAACAAAAAGTATGTTTCTGGAAATATTTCTCATAACACTGGCTTCCATTCTGATGATTGTCGGGCTTTTGGGGTGTATTTTACCTGTGATTCCCGGTCCTCCCATCAGTTGGATAGGTATTTTGCTTTTGCATTTTACGGACCGCGTTCAATTTACACTTGAATTTCTTATCATCTGGCTAATAATTGCATTGGCCATCACCATCATTGACAACATCATTCCCATTTACGGCACCAAAAAAGCAGGTGGAAGCAAATGGGGTGTCTGGGGGGCAGTCATAGGCTTGATAATTGGTCTGTTTTTTGGCACTCCCGGTATTATTTTCGGCCCTTTTTTAGGAGCTCTTGCAGGCGAATTGCTGTACTTTAACACCCAGGAACACAAATACAATGATATTCCAAAAACCAGCACTGAAAAAACCAAACGTGCCCTGATTTCTGCCCTCGGTTCATTTCTCGGCCTAATGGTTGGCATTGTCTTTAAGTTGATTGTAAGTGGTATTTTGACTTTCAAATTTGTGAAAGCCCTCATTGCTGGTTGACAAACAGATTTTCAGGTTAGGGAAATGGTATTATAACTATTCAGGCAAATATATTTTTCACCGCATGGTACCGCAAAGACGCAGTGAAATGACGATAGCGAGAAGGCACGATAAGGCGATTGGACGATGTAACGACAGCATGAAAGTATGCTATCATACAATCGTAAAGTCGTGCATTCGAGCTATCATGCTATCGTAACTTTGCGACTTTGCGGTGAGCAATTAATATTGTTGATATGCATTTATTTGTTTTATATTCACACTGTTTAAGAAATTGAGGATTACATAACATTAAATGAAAGTCTTTTTCTAACAATCTCCATATCGGAATCCAATAAATACCAGTACTTTCCATACAGACATCTTGAACATAATGTTCTTTTAATCTCACGTGTTGGAACTCCAAATTTTTCTTCATTTTTTTACCTTGACTATCCAGGATACACATAAATATGCTATCTTTGTGAATGTCAAGACCACATACTGTTTTCATAATTATTAATTTAAAATGAATACTCAATCTTTCACCTAAATTATTTATCTTTGCCGTTCAA
>JBNGDT010000214.1:0-3761 GCA_049975305.1 Bacteroidales bacterium
GGTTTTGCAATGATAAAAATGTGTTCATTTACTTTAATACCGTTTACACCAAAGGTTTTGATTTGCGGGAACTGAACTGTAATGAATTGGAAAAATTAGTTCTTTATTATAAAAAATCCATTGATGCATTGCCCACAACCACTTATATACAACAACGAAACCTAAAATTTTTCAAATCAATTACATCACAAATCCAGGCATGGTGGCAGGAGAAGAAAGAAGGATACGACAGGTATCTCAAAACAAAAAACATTTCACGGGAAGATTTACATGCACTGATGGCCGGAAAATTGTACGACAATCCCATCGCCCAGGATAAACTGGTCAATATCATTAACACATTGCCGGAGACTTTGTTGTTGAGCGAGTATCAACTGCAACAACTAAAACAAATCAGGGATGATGACTTTGTGCGGGAAATGGAACACAATGATCTGGATACCCTTAACTACATGCTTAACCATTTTATAGAAAAGCAGAATTTCCCTAATAAGTGATGATTGTTTTTCAGTAATATTTTTCCCAGAATGTATCGTCCTTTACCATTTCAGACAATTTGTCCCTGAATTTTTCAGTTGATTGAAGCAAGTTATGTACATCCTCTGAATTTATAGCTTCCCTGTCATTCAGAAATTCAAGTAAATTCTCCATAGCTTCAATTTTTGCCGGAGATACAGGCTTACTCACTATTTCATCATTCAAAATCCCAATCCCCTGATTAACATCAAAGGCTTTGCCGGAAAATTGACTTAAAACAGCTTTGAAATTGTGTATAAGCTTATTGCTCAGGTCTTTTTCTTTTGATTTAAGATTACCTGCCTGTTCCAGGATTTGCCGGTTCTTATCCCTGAAATACATCAATTGTTTTTTCCACTCATTGAACACACGGATGTTGTATATGGCAGCAAAATTGTGCTTATCATGGGTAAAATCAATGGAATCATAATAAGTAAGTATCTCATCAATCTTATCAGGGTGATTTGCCCACAATGCATATTTTGCAGGCCGCTCAACAAATGACAGGTTTAATCTGGCTTGTTTGTCATTGCAAAATTGCACAATATCGGGGGTATCCTTCCAATTCAGGCTTATCGGGGTATGAGAAATCGTCAGGTGGTTATCTGTTAATTGATTGAATTTATCAATGTTCTGCACCACCACATCGAAATCCGCCCCTTTCCTGATTTGTTCAAATCGTTCTTTGTTCAGCGCATCCACAGAAATTGTCAAATCAAAACGGGTTGAAAGCAAGATTTGTTCAATCCTTTCATTATAAATGGTTCCATTGGTCACCGCTGACATTTTTATGTTCGGATTCATTGCAATGACTTTA
Source organism: Bacteroidales bacterium (assembly GCA_049975305.1). GTDB lineage: Bacteria > Bacteroidota > Bacteroidia > Bacteroidales > ML635J-15 > JAQIBY01. The sequence goes on from JBNGDT010000214.1 coordinate 1,334, forward strand.
TCCCATATTTTGTAGTAAATATCAATTAAAAAAGGTTCGCCACCGTAAAAATGCATCTCACGCAAGTGGGGAATAAACGCTTTTAGTTGCGTTACAAAATCATCATCATAAGGAGAAATTATCGGCGGCAGGTGCTCCCTGTTGGCCCTGATCCTGGAAGATTCCCTGCCCGAACACATCACACATTCAAGGTTGCAGGTATTGGACAGTTCAAGTTCCATAATTTTGGGATACATGCCTTTTTTCGTGTGGGGATATGCATCTGCACGCATGGAAGGCAATCCCTGGAAACGGTGTGCTTTGATTTGTTTTTCACAATAGGCACATCCCATACTCAGGTCGTTGTGCAGCATGTGCTCCCGCATTGCTTCAGCTTTTTCATCAAACCAGATGCCTTTGATGCTTTGTTCGGGATATGTTCCCAGCACGTTGTCATGCGACCGGCAGCAGGCAATGGCTTCACCTCCAATGTTGAAAAACAGGTTCACAAACGGATTGTAACAAAACAAGCGCCTGGCTCCGTGAAAACGCCGTCTGTTGTATGCCCGCATCAGTTTTGGAGGGATGGACCTGTATTTACCCCGGCTTGCGGGATAGAGCAGCGTCACACTTTTCAAACCATTAACCCCTTTCCACAGAGGAAGCAACACATGTGCGTATTTTTCAAATCCTGGCTTCATAATGCGGCAAGGTACAAAATTTTGCACCTTAAAAATAAATAAAAACCATCAAACGTATCTGCTCTCACCCCATATCCACATTTCTCTATCTCTAACCGCGTGAGGGCGTAGGCGGTTAGCCTGCTGCAGATGAGCCTCACAGCCTGCTGCTGTGGCAGATCGACTGGAAGTTTGCCCGGCGGAACGGTAGTGGAGACGGGAGCTCCTGTCCACAGCATCGCAGGATGAAGGCGAAGCAAAGCAGCTAATAGCCGAAGACCGACTTTGATTTTTAAGGACGGGTGATTGAACTTTACGAAAGTTCCGAACTTTCGTAAAGTTTTTTTCGCTCCGCCTTAGAAATCAGGGGCACGCCCAAATACCCGACTGATACAATACATAAGTACATTTGAATTTCCGGTCGCCTTTCTGTATCTTTGTGGTATGGATGTAAACAAGACCGTACATGGCCTGTGGATTGGAAATCAGCTTTCTTTTGTGGAAAAACTGACCATCAAATCATTTCTTGATAAAGGTTTTGATTTCCATTTGTGGCTGTACAATCCGTTGATTACATCGGTTCCTGATAAAGTAAACATCAGGGATGCAGCCGACATCATTCCCCGCCATGATGTGTTCAATTACAAATTCAGAAACCAGTTTGGTCACGGGAAAGGCTCTTTTGCCGGGTTTTCAGATATTTTCAGATATAAACTCCTGTATGAATACGGTGGCTGGTGGACAGACATGGATGTGACATGCCTCAAAGCACCTGATTTTGATGATGATTATGTGTTTCGCACGCACCACACGCTCCCTTTGGTAGGCAACATCATGAAAGTACCTCCCCGTTCTGATCTGATGAAAGCATGTTATGAGGAAGCATCACAAAAAATCAATGAATACAACCGCGACTGGCACCTGCCGATACAAATTCTGGCTGATAATGTTGAAAAATACGGCTTGTCAACGTATATCAAAAATTTCAGCAATCAGGACAGCTGGGATGTGATACGCTTGATGCTCCGAAAAGACGTTGACATTCCCGAACACTGGTATTTCATTCACTGGGTAAATGAAGAGTGGCGCAGGAACAAAATCTCCAAACTGCGGACCATCAAAGGCTCCACTTTTGATAAATTGATTGAAGCGCATGACATCTACCACAAAAAAGCACGAAATTTACGTAAACTCAGGTTGTTGTTCAGGTTAAGCTTGCCCGGGTATATTTTTAACCGTTATTTTTAGCGTCAAGTCAAGCCTAATCTGATACCCCAAGCATTTTAATCGAAATAGATTACATACATTAAATTTATTTTTGGGTGACCCAATGCACAAAACAGGAAAAACACTACGGTTACACAGAAAAATTACTTTTACATTTTTTATCTAATACCTATATGTGTTCAATCTCGTCTTCGCCCTCCGTCTGCGTTCCACTTCGCCGGACAAGCTTACGCCGGACACGGTCCCGTCTATCGCCGGGCAAGTTTATAACTTAAATTAAGCTAACTATAAATAAAACAATATAGTATGTTGTTTGCCTAAAAATCAAAACAGTAGTGTTTTAGATATTTAATGCCAAAATCCACTAAATACATAGGGAAACCATCGATAAAAGCCAGCTGATTGCTAAGTCATATAAAACTAATAAGTTTTCCCCATGGATTTGATAAATTCACATAAAGATAATTTTGATGTTCTTTTGTCCCGTCAAAAGAACCAAAACCTCGTGCCGTAATAATTTTTGCGACCCGCATGCTGCTTGA
>JBNGDT010000215.1:0-3754 GCA_049975305.1 Bacteroidales bacterium
AACGCTATGGCCGAAAGATTAAATGGTAAAATACAAGAAGTGAAAACATGTGGAAGAGGATATAGAAGATTTGATAATTTTAGAAATACAATACTATTTTTTCACGGAGGTTTATATCTTTACCCATTAAATTAACAGTAGAACGAAGAAGATGAAACAGAGCACGTGGAAAAAATCCGTATGAATTGCGTGCCGAACTTAAAGCCGTGCTTGCTGAAAGTCCTTACCGCCGGCGGTCGGTAAACAAACTGGCCATGGTGAGCGGTACCAAACCCGAAAAACTGTTGCCTATACTGGAAATAGAACCGGGAATTGTTATCGAAACCAACCGTGCCGGTAAACACATTGTCAGGTAGGAATCCCGCTGACAACAAAACACGGAAGTTACATTATAATGGGCTGCTTTTAAAGACTGGGCAAGCGATTAGTGCTACTACAGGAGTTTCCTATTCATCAAAACTAAAACCCGAGAGAATTACTTTCATCCCTCCAAAATCTAAATACTATAAAAATTTCACATTGCGTGATGAGAATATTTAAAATCAACAATTATTTGAATATTTCCGCTAAGTTTTCGGATACGTAAAAGAAGAAGCTAATATCTCATTGGCAATATGAATGAAAACTGTCTAAAAAGTTAAATATATGTAAATTTTATTATTTCACCTTTTTAGACTTAGCTCATCTAAACCATAAAAACGTACAGCCCGCTGCGGAACTGTACGTTCTATGTTATCCACCCCTTGTGATAAATTAATTTGAAAACGTGAATTTTTCATTCTGGTAATCTACCTTAATGGGTTTTGCCTTGTCCACTGTGTCGGCAATGATTTCCTTAGAAATGGCATCAAGGATCTGCTTCTGAATAACACGTTTCACGGGACGGGCTCCGTATTGTGGGTCCCAGCCTTGTTCGGCCAGTTTATCAATAGCCTGTTCGGTGATATCCAGCCGGATGCCTTGCTTGTTCAAGTGTTTATTTACCTGCTCAATTTGCAATTGTACGATTTTTTTCAGGTCGTTTTTGCTTAGAGGATTGAACAGCAACACATCATCAATGCGGTTCAGGAATTCCGGTTTTACCTCCTTGCGCATTAGTTGCAGCAACTGTTGGCGGATTTCATCCCGTTTTTCCTGTGGCAATTCTTCACCTTGGTAATTTTTCCAGGCTTCCTGCAGCAATGGAGTGCCCATATTACTGGTCATCACCACAATGGTATTTTTAAAGTTGACAGTCCGTCCTTTGTTGTCTGTCAGCCTGCCGTCATCAAGCACCTGCAGCAAAATATTGAACACATCCGGATGTGCTTTTTCAATTTCATCAAGCAGGATCACAGAATAAGGTTTACGGCGTACAGCTTCAGTTAATTGTCCGCCTTCGTCGTAACCGACATATCCAGGAGGCGCACCTACCAGGCGTGAAACGGAATGCCTTTCCTGGTATTCGGACATATCAATACGTGTCATCATATTCTCATCATCAAAGAGCATCTCAGACAGGGCTTTTGCCAGTTCCGTTTTACCGACCCCTGTTGACCCCAGGAAAAGGAAAGAACCGATGGGACGATTCTGGTCTTGCATACCAGCCCTGCTCCTGCGCACGGCACTGCTAACCGCACTAATGGCCTGGTCCTGTCCTACCACACGTTTGTGCAACTCGTCTTCCAGTTTCAGCAGTTTTTCACGTTCGGATTCGAGCATTTTGCTCACAGGTATGCCTGTCCAGCGGGATACGATTTCAGCAATGTCTTCAGCCGAGACTTCTTCACGTATCATGGCTTTATCGCCCTGTTGTTTAATCAGGTCTTTGCCCAGGGATTCGATTTTTTCCTCTGCTTCTTTGATTTTGCCGTAACGGATTTCAGCTACAGCACCATAATCGCCTTCGCGCTCAGCTTTATCTGCTTCAAAACGGTATTCTTCGATTGCCTTTTTGGTTTTCTGGATTTCATCAATGATGTTGCGTTCCTTTTCCCATGAAGCCCGCATTTGGTTGCGTTTATCCTGCAGGTTGGCAATTTCTTTACCAAGTTCGTCTAGTTTCTTTTTGTCTTTTTCACGTTTGATAGCCTCGCGCTCAATTTCCAACTGTTTAATATGCCGTTCGATTTCATCAATTTCTTCTGGCAGGGAATTCATTTCAAGTCTCAGTTTGGCGGCCGATTCATCAATCAGGTCAATGGCTTTGTCCGGTAAAAACCTGTCGGTAATATAGCGGTGTGAAAGTTCCACAGCCGAAATGATGGCTTCGTCTTTAATTCTTACCTTATGATGATTTTCATAGCGTTCTTTCAAGCCCCTGAGGATTGAAATGGCACTGGCTTCACCGGGTTCATTCACCATTACTTTCTGGAAACGCCGTTCAAGGGCTTTGTCATTTTCAAAATATTTCTGGTATTCATCAAGGGTAGTAGCCCCGATGGCTCTGAGTTCACCACGTGCCAGTGCGGGTTTCAGGATATTGGCTGCATCCATGGCACCCTGTGTTTTACCTGCCCCCACGAGGGTATGTATCTCGTCAATAAACAGCACAATTTCACCTTCGGATCCAACCACTTCTTTGACAACGGATTTAAGCCGTTCTTCAAATTCACCCTGGTATTTGGCCCCGGCTATCAGTGCCCCCATATCTAAGCTGTAAATTTGCCTGTTCTTTAAACCTTCAGGGACATCTCCCTGTACGATACGTTGAGCAAGTCCTTCGACAATGGCTGTTTTTCCGACGCCAGCATCCCCCATCAGCACGGGGTTATTTTTTGTCCGTCGCGATAATATCTGCAATATTCTGCGGATTTCTTCATCACGGCCGATCACCGGGTCTAGTTTGCCTGAATTGGCACGCTCATTCAGGTTGATGGCATAACGGTTCAGGGCATCGTAAGTATCTTCCGCAGATTGAGTATTGACTTTTTCACCTTTTCTCAAATCTTCCATGGCTGCCTTCAGTTGTTTTGATTTCAGCCCGGCATCTTTCAGCATCATGGCCGTATCATCGCCACCATCAATCAACGCAAGCAGAATATGTTCTACCGATACAAATTTATCCCCGGTATTTTGTGCTTCTTTCAGGGCATTTTGCAACACTTTGGATGCAGTATTTGACCAATATATATTACCTCCGCTTACCTGCGGATAGGATTCAATAATTTTATCAACAGCCTGGTTCACCGGGTTAAATTGAACACCGGTTTTATCAAACAAATAGTAAACAATGTTCTCCGCTTCTGTCAGCAAAGCTTTCAACAAATGGCCTGTTTCAATGGCCTGATGGCTATAACCATTAGCAATTTGCTGTGCCTTTTGCAGGCTTTCCTGTGCTTTTATGGTAAAATTGTTTAAGTTCATATCGTTAATCTCCTTTTCTTTCATGATTTGATAATTCAGATACAAACCGGCAAATTGTAAGCCATTCGCAAACTGCTGTCAATAAGGCATTAATCGGAAAAATTTATTGTCATATTGGCAGTATATGATTGCTCTGGTAATTTTAATAAACATGCTTAGCGTGATAATAATTATTTCTTTCAGGGCAACGGGTACCGTTTTGCCCCTATCAGTCATGGTTTCTGTCTATTATTTTAATCCCGTTTAATAATGAGAATTTCCTGGTCGGAAAAAGGCATCCACCCATAATCATAAACATAATAATATGTTTTTCCCCTACTGTTGATATAGGAACCTGTATAATAATTGTAATTAAAATTTTTCCTGTCTAAGTTAATGCGTGGGACTTTTGCCTGCTTTTTGTACCCTT
>JBNGDT010000216.1:0-3663 GCA_049975305.1 Bacteroidales bacterium
AAAATGGTATATTTTAAAACATGAAATATTTAATGAAAATCCATTGCAATTTAAAAATAAAGTTTTAGCCTTAAAGCCTAATTTAAAAACAAGTTATCATAAACAACCTTGTGAAACTTGACAGTATTTTTTAATATTCTTATTGTTCATTCACCATTAGATGAGAATATTAAAAAATACATTAAAAAATTCAGAAGTAAAATATCAGTTGATTATATTAATCAGTTCAGTGATAAGGAAATTTTATTGTCTATGTGTGATCAAACATTAATAATTGGAGATAGAATTGAAATAAAAGAAGGGAATAGACATGACGAATATAATGTTTATAATAAAGTAATTATTAATTTATTTTCTTCAATATCAGAGGCAGATAAAGCTATGTTTTTAACTGGAGGGAATAATTCAAAATGGGTATATGGTGAACTCTCAGCACATATTGGGGATAACGGTTCTGATATATATTACTGTGTAAAACCTCCTAATAAAAAATGTCTAAAATTAGCAAAACAAAAGAAATAATATCTCTAATTATTTAATTAAGGCTGTCTCAAAAGTTTTGTATTCGGGTAAATATCTGATAATTTTTTAATAAAAGATTTTAAAAAGGAAATCCCGAACTCTTGAGATAGCCTCATAATACATTAAACAAATATGAAAAAATTAGTGACAATATTTGTAGGAATTTTTTTTAGTATTTCATTATACTCACAAAATGACACTTATACTTTTGAATGGATTTCTAAGATCAAAATCGACACATTGGCAACCATTGGACATAAACATATGTATGTTCAATATTGCTTACCCGAAATTGATACTAATATTGTTAATGGAATTATCATTCATTCTAACGCAGAAGTAATGAATATTCCTAACTGTAGATATGAAATCTATTTAACAGATACAATTATTACAAAGATTATAATTACCACATCTAATAAAGAATCTACAATAGAATTGAAAAAATTAGTCACCCAGTTATTTTTAAACTTTGAATTATTAAAATTAAACAAAAAACAGAAATATTGTTTAACAGATTCTGTTTTTAATGGCACACATTGTATTTTATTATATATTGAAGAAAAAAAAATGAAAAAGGGGAAATTTATTATAAAATTATTGAATTCGTAAATCTTCAAACTAACAATGTAAAAAAACACCTGCCAGGTTATCCCTTGTTGAATGGTAAAAATAACATCATTCATGATAGATATTATCAACGGGCAACCTGACAGGTGTTTTTAAGAGTCGGAAATTGATCTTCGGACTTCCGACTTCGGTCTTCGGACTTGGAGTACCTATCCTTCAAACGATTTCAGCACATCAATCACATAATCAATGTCAGCAGCCGTATGGTCGCCGTTTATCTGGAAACGGATTTCTTCATCGCCTTTGGGAACAACGGGGAAATTCAGGCCGGTTGCAAGCACACCATTGTTTTTCAGGTGTTCCACAATTTTTGATGTTTTTGCTGTATCCCTAACCATTAAAGGGGTAACAGGATGTGGGCCGGCAATGGTTTCCATACCGTTATCAATCAGTCCTTTTTCAAAACGTGCGGTCATTTCACTTAAATGTTTCAGGCGTTTTTTGCCCTCTTCAGATTCAAGGATATCAATCACTTTCAGTACAGCAGCACATTCTGAATTGGTAAGCGGATTGGAATAGATGTACATTGGTGCGGTTTCACGCAGGTAACGTGTAACAGCTTTAGAGGTTACAACATAACCACCATTGACACCAAAGGCTTTACCCAGTGTACCAACAATAACATCCATTTTTCCACCGGTGATTTCTTCTGTACCCAGTCCGTTTTCGCCATAAGCACCTACACCGTGCGAATCATCAGCTACTGTAATAATGCCTTCTTCAAATTTGTCCTCGTATTTTTTAGCGAGACGCTGAATTTCATCCAGCGGGGCATAATCACCACGCATAGAGAATACACCATCCGTTACCAGCAACACACGTCTGCCTGAGCCAACCGCTTCCTGCAATTTGGCTTCCAGGTCTTCCATATCGTTGTGTTTGTAAATAAACTTACCAGCCGGACGGCTCAGCCGCATAGCCTGAATGATACAGTTGTGATTCAACTCATCGCTGACATAAACAGTTTCTTTGGTACACAGTGGAAACAACACTCCCATTGAAGTCACATACGCACTGCTGAAAAGCATAGCAGACTCGCGATTGTGTAATTTTGCCAGTCGGTTTTCAAGTTCAACATGGGTATCATAGGTGCCACTGATAAAGCGCACAGCACCTGGGCCTACACCATATTTTACCGCTGCTTCTTCCTCAGCTTTTATCACCTCAGGGTGCATGCTTAAACCCAGGTATGAATTGGAATTCATTTTGATGAATTTCTTGTCACCAAATCCACAAATAAGGTAGCGGGGGCCATTTTCTCCTTCAGCAGGAATAACCTTTTCAATGACCATTTCTTCACCTTTGGCAGTACCCTTGGCCTCAAGAGCTTCCACCTCTTTTTGTAATACTTTGTTTAATTTATCAAGACTCATACATGTTATTTTTTAGGGTTTACAATTTCTTTCTCAGGTTTTCCAGCATATCTTTCACCATAGCAGACAGATCATAAGACGGTTTCCATCCCCATTCTTCACGAGCTGCAGAATCATCCACGCTGTCAGGCCATGAATCAGCAATATCCTGGCGAAAATCAGGTTTGTACTCAATTTCAAAATCCGGGATATGTTTTTTGATCTCATCAGCCAAATCTTTGACAGTAAAACTCATGCCCCCCACATTAAAATCACTGTGATGCTTGAGTGTATCAAAATCCGCCTGGAACAAATCAACGGTAGATTTTATGCAATCAGGCATGTACATCATCGGCAATTTGGTGTCTTCTTTTACGAAGCAAGTGTATTTTTTGTTTTTCAGCGCCTCGTAAAAAATTTCAACGGCATAATCGGTTGTGCCTCCACCTGGCAATGTTTCATAGCTGATGATGCCTGGATACCTTAATCCACGTACATCCAGTCCGTATTTGTGGACATAATAGTCACCCAGCAATTCACCGGCTACTTTGGTTATACCATACATGGTTGTAGGTTTCAGAACAGTTTCCTGTGGGGTATCAACCTGTGGTGTTTCGGGGCCAAATACGGCAATGGAACTTGGTACCAGTACGCGTTCCATTTTGCGTTCCCTGGCCACTTCCAGCACATTGATAAGCCCGTTCATATTGACATCCCATGCCAGCATTGGTTTTTGTTCACCAATGGCAGACAAAATAGCGGCCATGTTAATGATGCTGTCAATATTGTATTTATCACACACAACTTCAAGCGATTTTTTGTCTGTCACATCAAGGAATTCAAAAGGGCCTGTTTTTTTTATTTGTTCGGGTGGCTCACTTTTACGGGTTGATGCCACAACATTTTCGCCTCCGTAAATTTTGCGGATTTTCATGGTCAACTCAGAACCAATTTGACCAACTGCTCCGGTAATCAGAATGTTCTTCATAATTTCAATTTTTCATTTATTTATTGCGTTCAAAAATATAAAAATCAAAATGAAACAACACATTTATTAAACATACTTTCATCATCTGCATCATAAATGTTATAAAAATCACAACTCCTGTTTTATAAGTTATCAGCAAACCATTAAACAAATTTAATCGTGGTTTGTAGA
>JBNGDT010000217.1:0-3648 GCA_049975305.1 Bacteroidales bacterium
CCAGAACATGCTGGTTCATTTCTGTACTGATCTGCTTAAGACGGGGCAGGTTTTCAGCAACAGGATTGCTTGATGAAGATTGGGCGTTTGAGGCTACTGGTTCAATCATGCAAAGTACAAAGCAGAATGAAAGGAGCGGAAGGTATTGTTGAAAACAGGACATGAATTAAAAGATCAGCATTAAGCTTTCATTAACAGCATGTGATTCATTCATCATGGTCAATTGCCATGTAAATACAATTTAACAATTTTATTCTATTTTTCCAAAATCCCTTTGGATTTTTAACTCGCTATCAAATATAGCAATCTTGCCATTGTTTCTTTTTGCCTGACCAACAATAAAACTTTACGGGGTATTTTGGTCTCATCATTTTTTGCATCATGCATTTTTTTCATGACCTCTTTTTGGCTTATTTCTGCAAATGTTTCTTCCAGGGATTTTTTCCCGTTTAGTATAATGTCCATATATTCAGGATTGTTCAGGTTTTTCACCAGGGGTGTATCGGCTATCATGGATTGCAGTTTTTTACACATAGAGCTGTTTCCTGTTGCTCTTCGGTGTGACCGTCTCATGCCCCTGAAGAACTGCTCCAGAATGTTGTTTGTTCTTTGCGGCTGAATGAAAGAATCTCCTGCCGGGGTGGATACTTTTATCGGGTCACAGAATAACTTTTCCCAGTATTTATCGATCTGCCCGATTAATTTCTGATACGCGATGCTTTTATGATAACCCCTGGCTTTAACCAGGTCGTCTCTAAACTTCGCTACCCTTTTTTTGATGGTGACCATGGCAATGTCTTCACCCGCGTCATTGAGTCCTTTAGTGGTATCGGGCAGTGCAATAGCCAGTGCTTGTCTTAACTGGTCAAAAACTGTTTGTTTTTTGGCAAGCATCTTGTATGCCTTCACGCATTGAATATCATTAACCAGGGGTGACAGATCACCTATAATCCTGGCAATAAATTTAAATATTGGCTTATTTGCAGTGCATCTTTCCTGAAAGGTGTTGAGTTGTTCCCACAACACGTACAGGCGTTTATAAAATTCTGCATGCGGGCGGTCAAAAGGAAACCCAAACCCGTTGCCCTGCTTCTTGCCGTCTAAGGCCCAAAGAAGTAAAACGTGGCACAGTTGTTTTATGGCCGCACTGTCTTGCATGTTGATTGGCTCTGAGGTTTGTGCAATTTGACTTATTTCACCTACATTGATGTTTTGTGGTTTGTTGTCAAAATAGTAGCGGAGCCGATAGCGTAATTGTCCTGAGATTCCAGAGTTCTTCAGTTTTGCTCTGATAATCGAGTATTGCTTCTCCAGCAAGTCTTTTCCCAGGTCTCTTAAAAAGTGAAAATGACAAATAAAATTTGGCACATCAGGGAAAACCTCAGCAATAGCAGCCAACAAAGCCCGTCCCATATCACTGCTCACGGCCAGGGGGGCCCCGTATTGTTTTCTGATTTGCTGAAGAAACGGGACAACCTGTTCTTTACTTTCACTCGGGATCTTCACGTTGGCCAGCACAAAACTGCTGACCTCGTCAATAGCAGAGACCAAATGGGGACTTGCCCCTTCGCATGTGCCGTCAATATGCAGGATATATCCTCCTTTTTGACGTATGCGCATTTTAAGCATTGCTCCGGATTGTTGGTGGAGAACCGACAGGTAAAAAATAAATCTTTGGGCAAGATAAGCCACCTGGGAAGATGAGATATGTACGTTGCGTTTTTTTAATTCCGAAATTGTTTCCATGATTGTGTGGTGCTCACAAAATATCAACCGGCCTGTTAGTACCATCACATCGTATCCCATGTTGGAATAGGGTGGCACGCTTTTTTCAAAATCTTCCGGCGGGTAAACACCCCTACAGTCCGGGCAAAACATGAAAGTGCGGTGCGCTTTACACTCACCGATATCCAGCATGTAAAGCTTCCTTGTGTCGGTATGATGCACCTTTAAATTGGTCTGGCATCGCGGGCAGTACTCCTTGTTGGTTTGGAAATGAAGCACCGGGGAAAATGAGAACGTATTGGTAAGGCTAAGGCTTTTTACCGTATGGTCTAATAGTTCGCGCAGCAAATAAACTACTTCAAATCCGGCGTTTTTTTTCAATCCCGTGTTTTTCAAGAAAACGCGTAGCCTGCACCTCGCTTATCTTAACATTATCTTTTTGTAGCTGCCCTACCAGTTGAGCTGTGCTATCTTTTGGTCTTTTGATTTTTTCGATAAGCAACCTTATGGCTATAAGGCATGGCATATCATCCCGATATTGAGCCTGAATGGATTGGTATTTATTAAGCTGCGCCTTGTATTCCTGCTCATCGCAAGAAAAATAGACATACTTTCCATATAATTTCTCCCTTCGTATTGCTGCTTTCCCTGCTAAGCGATGAAGCAATGAATGGGGGGTATAGTCAATTAAGTCTCCAACTTCCTCTGCATGTAATCCACTGGAAGAGTGATTGATTAATTGAATTATGGTTTGGGTCAGGTTACCATATTTTGAGAAACGTATATCGGTATAATTCCAAAGCCCCCATGAATCGAATTTCGGAATATGTATTAAGGTATAGTACCGTCCGTTTTTGTTGTAACTGGTGATGGCTCCCCATTTCCTTAACTTCCTGCGGATGGTGATCTCCGATACCATCATGCGCATTTTAAGGTCTTTAATGGTTAAAACTTTTTCGTCACCATAAATATCTGTTGGTTCAAATTCCTGTGATGTTTTCATTGATAAAGTATACTGTATTGTAACTACAAATATAGTATACTTTATCTATATTAACAAGAAAATTATCTCAAAAAGGCAGACATACACGAATTTTTATGATATTTTTAAAGTAAAGTAAGGGTGAAGGAATTTAGTATACTTTATCAATGCATTGAAAATTATATGCTTGAAAAATCCAAAGGGATTTTGTTACAATAGTTGTTTTTTATTCTATGTTTCCGGAATAACAATGCTGATAGCATGATGTCGAAATGGATTTTGAAAGCCGTTGTACAAAAGAGCATTTCATACCTTCCAGGTTCTGAAAAGATCAATTATCTGTTCCAGAAATATGTAACCCGGGGAGTGGATCTGACGGACGAACACTTCGGACATAAGATCCGTCACGCATCAGATCATTTGAATTATCTGAATAAGTATGCAGGGGAAAACCAGGCGCATACGATCCTTGAGCTGGGGACCGGCTGGTATCCCATAGTTCCTGTGATGTTTTACCTGTCTGGTGCCGGGAGGGTTATCTCTGTCGATATTCACAACTGGATCAACAGGGAAAACCAGATCCGTACTTTCAAAAAATTTGAGGAGTGGAAAACCAGGAGATTACTGGATGATTTTATTCCCGTGATCCGGGAAGACCGGTGGAAGAAGCTTCTGCACATGATCAGGCATGCCGGGGAATATGACATGGAACAGATCAATGAAACCATAGGCCTGAGATGTGAGAAGCAGGATGCAAGGGCACTGGACCTGTGCAACGACAGCATTGATTTTATCTGTTCAAACAACACGCTGGAGCATGTGGACAGCGGCCACCTTTATCCGATCTTCAGGGAGTTTGTCAGGGTCCTAAAGCCTTCCGGGGTGATGAGCCATTTCATTGACATGTCCGATCATTTCGCGCACCTGGACCGGAAAATCAC
>JBNGDT010000218.1:0-3639 GCA_049975305.1 Bacteroidales bacterium
AGTTATTAACAATCAACAAAATATATTAACAGAGGTTTTTAGAGATGCCCTTAATTAGTTACATCCTTTTTATTTCTGAAAAATAAATCTATTTTAGCATCAGTAATTAGCATCAGTAATATATACCTTAAAAATTACACAAAATGTATAATTCCATTGTCAATAAAGAAAAGAAAATTGCTGTGATAGGCCTTGGCTACGTTGGGTTGCCGATTGCACTTGAATTTGCCAAACATGTTCCTGTCATTGGGTTTGACATTAAACCAGAACGGGTAGAAATGATGAAAAAAGGCATTGACCCCAGTCACGAACTTGAGACTGAAGATTTTGAAAATAAGGATATCCTTTTTACATCAAAACCTGATGATTTAAAAGAAGCACATTTTTATATCGTTGCGGTACCAACACCAATAGATGAGCATAAGCAACCTGAACTTAAACCGGTACTCAGCGCATCTGAAACCGTAGGAAAGGTACTGAACAAAGGGGATTATGTTGTGTATGAATCCACAGTTTACCCCGGATGCACTGAAGAAGATTGTGTGCCTGTACTGGAACAGTTTTCAGGTATGACATACAAAACGGATTTTAAGGTTGGATATTCGCCGGAACGTATCAATCCCGGGGATAAAAAACACACCCTGGTGAATATTACTAAAGTGTGCTCAGGTTGTGATGAAATATCTGCAGAAAACATTGCCATGGTATATGAAATGATCATCACAGCCGGAGTACATAGGGCAAGCTCCATCAAAGTAGCAGAAGCAGCCAAAATTATTGAGAATACACAGCGTGATGTCAACATCGCATTGATGAATGAACTGTCCATGATTTTCAATAAAATTGGCATCAATACATTTGAAGTGCTGGAGGCTGCCAGTACGAAATGGAATTTCCTCCCTTTTGTTCCCGGACTTGTTGGTGGTCATTGCATTGGTGTTGATCCGTATTACCTGCTTCATAAAGCCAAACAACTTGACCATCATGCACAGATCATCAACTCAGGACGAGCTATAAACGATGGCATGGGAGCTTATGTGACTAAAGAAACCATTAAATTGATGCTGGCTCAGGATATAGTGTTGTCAAAGGCTAAAGTGTTGGTAATGGGCCTTACTTTCAAGGAAAATGTATCAGACATACGTAATACCAGGGTCATTGACATCCTGCAGGAGCTCAATGATTATAAAGTTAAATACGATATCGTGGATCCATACGCCAACCCTGAAGAAGTAAAAGAAGAATACAAAATTGTGCTTAATGAGATTGGTGATAATTATGACGCCATCATTTTAGCAGTAAATCATGATGAATATACCCACCTTAACGAAGATTTTTTCCAATCCATCAGTACCGGAAAAGGTATTTTGGTGGACATCAAAGCAGTATTCAAAGACCGCATTAAAAAGATGACATACTGGAGTTTGTAATTGCCCAGTACCATGAACAGCTTAATATTTTTGTTCTTACCTTCTACTAATTGTTATTTTAACTTTTCTGCCCCCTTATACCAAATAAGGGGATTGATCACAATTACAACAATATGTGGCTACATGGTTGCTAACATCTGTGTTACCGCTTTACAGCAATCACCGTGGTTTTCTTTTTCTGATGCCGGTTGCCATCCAAATCAAAATAGTCTAGCAACACAATGTAAATTCCCGATCCGGGGTGCATGCCATCATCGTTTAAGCCGTCCCAGGTAAATTGCCCTTGACTTGCGAGCAACTCATTATCAAGAAGCGTGCGTACCGGCTGCCCTTTGGCATTGTAGATGGAAATGCTCAGTACATAACCGGGCTTATCCATGTTATAGCTGATCGTAAGAACATCTTCATAACCATCGTTATCAGGAGAAATTGTTTCAGGACTCAGTTCAAACATGCTTTCTGCCGTTTCTCTGCTGCTGTATTGTGAATTTTGATACGTTGGAGTACCAAACCCAACCGCTTCAGCTGCAGAATGCCAGTTGTTTTTATCCGATGCCGGCTGATCATAATCAATCCGCTCAAGCGAAACTCCTTTGACTGAACGCAACAGCTTAAAATGCATGTCTTCATCATACACCACCTCATCAATGATTTCTTTGTTGGGTATGCAAAGCACCACATCGCCATCGGAATTGGTATATGATGGTAAATTTTCCACCTTCAACAATTGCTCCGGGTATTTGCAGTAATAATGCTTATTCACAGCATCAATATTTTCACTCAGCACTACGTAATCGCCCGGGAACAATAAAAAACCAACATCTGTAATTATTTCCAGGCCATCTACCCTCAACGAGTCATCCCGGGTAGCCATACGCAGATCATACAGGTCAATAAATTTACCGGAACGGTTGTACAGTTCAACATAATCTTCAGCTCCGTCCGGAGGATTAAACAGGATTTCATTGATAACCACATCGCCCTTAACAACAGAATCGGGCAGGGCAAATTCTTTTTCAACCGTGGTAGTTATTTCATTGCCAACACAATCCTCTACTGTGTCAGTAACCTGCAGGGTATATATTGTACCATGCTCAAAAGCCTCATCAAAAGCCACCAAAACAGAATTCATCCTGCCTTCAATCCTTGCAGCATAAACGGCAGTACCGATTCCCTGGTCAACTTCAAATTTTGCGGCGTCAGGGACAAAAGACGGATGCAGAATTTCATCAAACATAACCAGCAAGGTATCCGGCTCCTGTATAATCACGCGATTGATTTCAGGAGAATAGATATCTGGTTTTTCTGCTGCTACTGAATTTGCTTCTCCCGGGGTACCACCAGTTTTAGATACGGAAGCTCTCCAGTTTTCATTTTCACCACAGGGATTGTCGGTATCAATCATTTCTAGTGACCAACCGCCATCGTCTTTGGTCGGATCACCATACCATTCAGATGTATAATTCACAAAATGGATCAGATTGCCTTCTTTGCTGACAAGTTGCAATTCGCCGCTAGTGTTGGGCAACAAGGGAAAATTATCCGAAGCAACCACATTGGGAATACCATCAAATGCGGAAATGTTGTCTGATTTTGTCAGGCAAATGTAGCTGTCCACAGGGATTTCGGCAGCAGGTAAGTCATATTCACTGCTTCCCGATACCAGTTTCCAACCGGAAAGGTTGATTGGATATTCAGCTTGGCTGTATAATTCCAGATATTCAGCTTCCGGCAAAAAAACAGAGGGTGATGGATCGGCCATGATTTCCGTTATCAACACATCAAAACAGGATGCTTCATAATTGATGAACGTAATTTCTGTATCTTCCATGACATTGCCACAATAATCAGCAATGTTGCTGATGGTTAATGTATATAGCGTATTTTCCTCAAATGCTGACAGGTATTGTAAGCGCACAATGCGGGGATTGTTTTCATCTATAGTCACAAAATACGGTGCCCCAAAATCAGGAGACAAATAATAATTGCTGGCATTCAGGCTGGTGGTGGTATCCGTAATTTCAGAAAACACCAGTTTTATTTCATTGGCAGAAGGCAATTCCCAGGAAACCAATTCAGGGGCAAAGGTATCCTGATTCTGACCAAAAATACTGTTGGTTGATCCCGGTGTACCACCATCAGGGTTTATGCTGGCCGCCCAGTTATACATACCGCTGCATGTGTTCCACGGGTCTATACGTTCAATTGA
>JBNGDT010000219.1:0-3616 GCA_049975305.1 Bacteroidales bacterium
TCACTGGAAAGGTTAGTCAGTGTAAAATTGTTTCCGGAACCACTGTAAACCACGTATTCACCGGTACCGATATCATCACCATTGCCAAAAGATGCATCTGCATTATACGTTGTATTGTCCGATGGTGTAGCGGTAATGGAAGATGTGCTTGCAACCACAAGGCGGTTGTCACCATCACCATTGGTCCAGGAGATATCCATCTGGTCAGTACTCACATTGGAAAATACCAGATTTGTAGCTTCGGTTGTTGGCGCAAAACATGGGGTAATGACTGTTATTTCGTTTGAATTGCCTGAAGTGTTGCCACAATCGTTATAAGCACGTACCACGTAGTAGTAGGTTTCACCGGCTGTAAGCCCGGAAACATCGTAAGATGTAACATTTCCTACATTTTCGTTTTGAAGGTGGTAGGTTGTGCCGCCGCCAGTTGCTTTAAATGAAATATCATCTATGTAAATTTTTCCATCTGTATATGACCGAAGCTCTAGGTTCAACGTGTTTGTTCCTGAATTTGGAATTACAGTGTATGTCACCTGTGTCCATACATCTGTGGCATTCAGATATGTTGTCGGTTGAATATCATCTCCAGAATGTCCCAATGAAAAATCTGACCAAATTCTAAGCTTTTCAGGATCGGAAGCTGTTTCATATCTGTACCAAAAACTTATTTCATATTGAGTTGCCCCATCTGCAGTGAAAGTAATATCCTGAGCTAAATCCCGGGTATCAGTAGCAAAGCATTTCAGCATATAAGATCCCGCGTGCGGTGTTATACTACCGTCGCTTGTCACTACCTGATAATTTGTTTCAAATGTTGTCCAATCAGAATTATCCCCCGTTTCAAATCCACCATTAAGCACTAATTCAGGGCCTTCTCCACTGATAGAATACACATCCAGCTCATACCCTGTGGCACCCGAAACAGCATTCCAGTTAGCAGTAAAGCTTGTTCCTGCAACGGAACTTGCTGATGTAGCCGTTGGAGCTGAAACGGATGGGCATACCACTTCCCCGTTGCATGTTACGGTCTGACTGGTTGCACCTGAGCTGCTGGCTGTAATATCCTCATTGTTGTATGTTCCAATGCTTAATCCAGCCTTCAGCCTTACATAAATCGTTGTTGTTGAGACACTACCACCTGACTGGGTCAGTGTAATAGAACTACCAAAACCGCTTCCGGAAGTTTCTGATATTTCATAATTGGTTGATGCTGTAAGTCCAATATTATTGGTTAGATTACTGCCTTCCACTGTAAAACTTTGTTCTGCAGAGGGACCAGCAGCTTCTTCATAAGTAAAACCGGTTAGGGAGGATGTGGAAAGGGCGATGGTAGGTGTGGATGGACAATCACAGGTATGATTATCAGGATCCATATCAGCAACATTAGCGGATGTTATAGTCCATTCAGAACTTGTCCATGTAGTGTTACCAGAACAAACAGATTGCTTCCTAATTGCTCTGGAGTCTTCATATTCCCACATTTCACCAGTTCCGTCCACACCAACTTCTCCATAAATATCTACAACATTGGAACCATCGAACAGTTCATAAGTATCATCACCATTACCGGAAATAACGCCATTAGAAAGATCAGGGTTAAAACCATAAGCTGTATTAAAATAATTCTCAGCATATGCAACAACATAAGTGTCCCCGGAATTTAAG
Source organism: Bacteroidales bacterium (assembly GCA_049975305.1). Taxonomy (GTDB): domain Bacteria; phylum Bacteroidota; class Bacteroidia; order Bacteroidales; family ML635J-15; genus JAQIBY01. The sequence continues at coordinate 1,666 of JBNGDT010000219.1, forward strand.
GTTCCACTCAATGCTACATCGCTACTGCTTGTATTACCATTTGCATAGCGCCTTATCTTCCAACCTGATAAATCAACAGAACTGTTCGTTGCATTATAAATTTCAACAAATCTAGCTTGATATATATCACCAGGATCGGCAACTTCACTTATGTATGATTAACGTCTGCCCCAACACACTGTTCCCCAACAGCAAAGCTGATACAACAACATAGGTAGCAGCCACAAAAATAAATTTCTGCAGTTTTCGTCCATTGTATTTTGAAATCATGGCCAACATCCGGTGTTATTTTGTAATCATTTTCGAGCACTCATCATGCTACACTTACAAATATAACAAAAAATTAAACATCTTTGTTAAATAATTGTTACTTTTATCATGAGTTTTAAACAAGTAATTAACAGGATTAATTCAATTATTTTCAACTTGTTAAAGAAATAACAACGAATTCATTAGTTAAGAAAAGTGCTTTTTTTTGGAAAAACATGGAGTAATCTTACCAACAAAACCTCTTTTTTGAACATGTACACTAACATTGAATCTTACATCGAATCACATAGCACGGAAGCATCTGAAGTTTTACAGGAATTGCTCAGGGAAACGCATTTGCATGCTCTACACCCGCGCATGGCATCGGGGCATATCCAGGGCCGGTTTTTATCGCTTTTGAGCAGGCTAAAACAGCCACACCGCATCCTGGAAATCGGAACTTACACGGGTTACTCTGCGATATGCCTCGCTGAAGGCCTGAAACCCGGTGGCAAGCTTATCAGCATAGACATCAATGATGAATTGGAAGCCATCAACAGAAAATACATTGAAAAAGCAGGCATGGTTGATAAAATTCAACTTATTACAGGCGATGCAAAAACAATCATACCTGAATTAACAGGGGAATTCGAACTCATTTTCATTGATGGCAATAAGCAGGAATATCCGGATTATTATAAAATCTGCAAGGCAAAACTAGCTCCCGGCGGCCTGTTGATCGCTGATAATGCCATGTGGGATGGCAAAGTGACCCAAAAAACCACTGACCCGCAAACGCGTGGGATCCAGAAATTCAACACAATGGTGCAGGAAGACCACGGCATGAGAAATTTCATTTTGCCTGTCCGTGACGGGTTAATGATTGCTGAGAAAATGCAGCCATGAAAACAGGGTAACTAATCACTGTGATTTTAAAAAATGGTTCTACTGTAAATTTAGTGGAAAAATGACCAAATCGAATTACAATACAAATAAGTTGATTTTTTTAATTTTAGCATTGATTAGTTACGATAATTTATTATCTTTTGCTCCATCCTAAAATATAGATATTTAAGAAGATTTATTTATTATGGTCATTCCTGTTCGGTTAATAGGTTAATAAATATGAAAGTAAAACTGTAAATCAGAACAGCAAAATGGATAAACAATCAAGCAACAAAAATATACGGTATTTGTGGTGGTGTGCTTCGGTACTTTTTATCCTGACATGGATACTTTTTGTAGCCAGCCCGGTAAATATCCTTCAGGCGCAAACCTATATCATAACTGCTTGTTACAACAATCCCACAGTAACCACAACCAGTGCATCCTCAATAACCACTAACTCTGCTAAAAGTGGTGGAAATGTAAGTGATGCGGGGGGAGGTGGATGTACTGTAACGGTTAGAGGGGTATGTTGGAACACCAGTGGAAGCCCAAGCATTTCTGATGACAAAACAATTGATGGGCCGGGGACAGGAAGCTTCACAAGTTCAATTACAGGCTTGAGTGCCAATACCACATACTATGTCAGGGCTTATGCCATCAATGAAAATGGGACAGCTTATGGTACTGAAAAATCTTTCACAACTTCGGCGTTGCCTATTCAATTATTGGATTTTAATGCATCCTGTGAAGAATATACTATTGGGCATCTCTAAAAACTACTTTTTTCAATGCCGTATTTTGAAACAAATATAAG
>JBNGDT010000220.1:0-3615 GCA_049975305.1 Bacteroidales bacterium
ATATTAGCTTATTTTATTGAATATCTGCATCTTATTAAAGTAAAATCCGTTTTATGCATTGAAACGGCATCCGATTGTGGAAATGTCAGCAGCCTTTGCCGATGTATCGGGCGGGTCTGCCAATCTGGTATTCGGCACCATAGATCCGCTATTGGCCGGGCTAAGCACAGAAGGAGCACGCATCACTGATCCGGCGTACAATGTCAATCCCACAGCCAATTATTACCTGATGATCGCTTCCACCTTTTTGATTGCTTTTCTCGGAACATGGGTAACAGAGCGGTTTGTAGCCCCCGGTTTGATGATTACAAAGGTGCTGAAGAAGCAGACGTAATGGAGAAACTCACACCGGATGAAAAAAACGGGATACGCTGGAGTTTAATTACCCTGGCCTTGTGGCTTGTTATTTTTGTCATTGGGTTGGTACCGCAAAACGGATTCTTACGTGGTGCAAATGGCGGCTTGCTGAATTCTCCTTTCATTGACGGCATTGTGGCTTTCTTGTTTTTGGTTGCAGGTACCATAAGAATTACTTACGGTGTGGCTACCGGTAAATTCAAAAACGACAAGGATGTCATGAGCAGCATGTCTGATAGCCTCAAATCATTGTCATTTTACATGGTGCTTGTGTTTTTTGCCGCCCAGTTTGTGGCGTATTTTAAGTGGAGTAACATCGGTATTGTGTTTGCCATTGAAGGCGCCGAAGCGCTGATGAAAGCCAATATGGGACTGATTCCTACCATGATATTGTTTATCATTTTTGCCGGTATGATCAACATGATTATGGGCAGTGCATCGGCAAAATGGGCCATCATGGCACCGATTTTCATACCCATTTTCATGATACTGGGCTATTCTCCCGAATTGTCACAGGCAGTTTACCGTATTGGAGATTCGGTTACCAATGTGATATCCTCCATGATGAGCTTTTTTGCCCTGATCATTGCCTATTTTCAAAAATATGAGCCCCAATCCGGAATTGGCACTGTAACATCCGCCATGTTACCATATTCCATATTCTTTTTCATAGGGTGGTCACTCTTGCTGATTGCATGGGTTCTATTGGATATTCCGCTTGGCCCGGGTGCAGGCTTGCATTATGAGATGATGCCGGGATAAATACCGCATCTAATCCATTTGTTTTCTGATGAGTTTAAACGTGTGTTGTTTTCCATCGGGCATGGTTAACACCATAGACTGTAATGCAGGCAACACAGATGCAGGCAACACAGATCCATATTGTTCCCTCTTGGCTTTTGAATTATGACCTTACGAGGGAATCTCCTAAATTTCTAATCTTCATGATCATAACCTAGCATCTTGTTCTTTTAGAATATTGGATTTTAATAACATGTTTAAACTACCATTATTGAGTCCACTCCAAAAAGTCAAAAAAATAAAAAATGCCACGAAGTCACCAAGACACCAAGAGTCACAAAAGGCTGAATTATAATGTTTTAAGATTTGTGATACTTTGTGTCTTCGTGTCTTAGTGGCAAGGCAATGCCTTTTTGGAGTGGACTCATTATTCAAAAGTCACAATTTTTACATCTATCATGTCGGTGGATTTTTGAAATTTCATACCGTATTTTTCCTTGACATCGTCAAGCGCGCGATCCTGTTTTCCCATGAATATGGATTCAAAATTATACCGTAATTCATTTTCAACATCAGACCTGAAAATCACATCAAATTCCTTTTCCATGGCTTTCATCATACGGTCAAAACTATAATTTGAAAAGGTTTTTGTTTCATTCACAGATTTAACAGATGTCCCGGCAACATTATCACCGCTTTGTTTTAGTTTTGTACTGTCATAAGCTGTTAAGGTGTAAATTTCCAGTTCACGGGTGCCATCAACAATGGAAAAATCATAACATTCCTTCAATGCTTCAATAACTGCCTGGCGGTTTTCTTCTACAGATGATTTCCAAATATCTTCCGGTTGATATTCAATACGCATTACAGGATTATTTTCCAGCCCTTCAACAATAACTTTTGGACTGGATGCTCCCACCAAAAGTTTCATGCATTTTTCCAGTGTATATCCCTCAATGGTAATGCTTTGCCTACTTATGTTATCCCATTGAGCATCGCTTTCTTTGTTTTCAGTGATTTCCAGGTTATCGGTTTGCACCAATTCATGGTTTGGAATAATTTCATTGTCTTTGTTTGTGTCATTTTGTTTTGGATTTGAGTTGCAGGAAAACAAAACAACCACACTTGCCATAAGCATAATGGTTGTTTGAATTGTTTTTTTCATGATTACAAAGATTTAAAGGTTAAAAATAATATCCAAAAGACAAACCAACATCCGGTTTGAGTAAACTAATGCTACCGGCAGGTACCGTTTCGACAACATTAATAAACTCAGCATAACTTTTATGATCCAGCATTATGCCTGCGTATGCATGAATTGCAAATCCGTTTTTATACACATGCTGATACCCTAAAACCATACTGCCCCTGACAGAAGTTATGGAAAACTCATCGTCGGAAATGCGGTTTTCATATTCGTATGTATGGTTATAGCGATAATATCCAACCGAAGGCCCCACGTAAAACCCATGCATCACAGCATTGATGTAATACCGCGCACCCAGTGTCATTCCAAACCCCCGGGCATGTTGTTTTGATATGGTATCTCCATATACCTCAGCTTTTTGTATGTTGATTGTCAGTGGAATAATGACATTCATCCGGAAAAAACCCGCGAGCCGTTCCGATAAATTGGATTCATAGGTGCCATATATTTCCGGCCAGAAACTCATGCGCTCGTCAGACAAACTGTCAACTTTCATAAACATACCACCCGTGATGGTGTTTTTCTTTTCAAAAGACTCATCCAACTGGGCACATAAAAGCGCAGGCACACACACCAGGAATAATATGAAACTACTTTTTTTCATGCTTTCAATATTACAAAATATATGACAATATTTCAAAGAAAAACATACGAGACGCAGAGGCGCAATGTTGAAATTTATTTATTGATCTGTGAACATCATTAATGAGCCTTGGATCAGTTATTAAATTTTCCTGTGGTGCAATTCATATTCACAAATACAGTGCAAACATCAAATGTAATTTTTGACAAACGATTAATTCATTTAACCACTTGTCATGTTAAAATATTTTTATATTTTACGCCAAAGAAAATAACAAACATGAATATACTATGTTTAAAATTCGGAAATGCCAATGTTTATTTCATACGCTCTGCCGTTGGTTGGATGCTTATTGATACCGGTATCCCGGGAAAAAGTAAAAAAATACTGCGTTTCATGCGCAAACACAATATTCAGCCCTGCAAAATTCAACTCATTGTTATAACGCATGCCCATTATGACCATGCAGGCAATCTTGAGTATTTAAAATTTTTGACCAATGCCCGCATTTTCATTCACCAATCCGAAGCCGATATCATTAAACAGGCCAGAGTTGTTCTGCCTGAACCTGTTACACCATTGGCAAAACTAGAAATCAGGATGTTCGGCTTGTTTAAACGACGCATGAAATTCAACCCTGTGAAAGCAGATGAAACCATTCAATATAAAACGGACCTGCTTCCTTATGGGTTTCCTGCTTTTATTGTCCCTACCCCCGGACATACTG
>JBNGDT010000221.1:0-3549 GCA_049975305.1 Bacteroidales bacterium
AGATTTTGATAAGATGGCTTCTTTTTTCAGCTTCGGACTTCCGACTTCTGTCTTCTGACTGATTTGTTTAACATTTGTTTTCCGGCCAACGGGATTTTCCCGAATAGCTCACTGCAAACATACACCCTGGAAAACCCTATAGCCGGTTAAAAACCACTTCCTATCGTTTGACATTCGTTTGTAAGTACTTGTAATTTGTTAATTAGCTCAATATCTGAGTATTATATTAATTTTCATTCCCGATTTTGAAAGCAATATTTCTAATTAGTATTTGAAAGAGATTTATTTCGGAGCGATGATTCCGCGCCAGGACGGAGCCGGTTAGCTTGCTGAAGCAGGGCTTTTTTTGACTGCAGCTGTGGCAGAGTGGGTACTTGTCCGGCGGAGTGACAACGGAGACGGAGAACTCCTGCCACAGCTTGTCAGGCATAAAGCACTGCAAGGCAACTAAAAGGCGAAGGCCGCCCGGGCGCCCACATTCAAATCAATAATATGGAGGTACGGGCAATCCGACTGGCAATCAATACCTGTGTTTTTTGGCATAGGCCACGAGGGAGAGCATCACCGGGACTTCGACCAGTACGCCGACAACGGTTACTATGACAGCCGGGGATTGCAGTCCAAAGAGGGAAATGGCCACGGCTACGGCAAGTTCGAAAAAGTTGCTGGCACCGATCATGGCTGAGGGGGCACAAACCTGATAGCTGAGCTTGAGTTTTTTGCCGCCAAACCAGGCCAGAAAAAAGATAAAATAGGTTTGTATTACCAGCGGTACGGCAGCCAGCAGAATAATCAGCGGATTGTTGACGATGTTTCGACCCTGAAAAGCAAATAGAAATACCAGGGTTACCAGCAAGGCGATGATGCCGACAGGTTTCAATCTGGGCAGAAAGCTGTTTTTAAACCAGTCTTTGCCCTTCCTTCGGAGCAGTATTCTTTGGGTGATGATACCGGCAATCAGCGGAACCACCACAAAAATGACAATGCTGAAAACTAAGGTGTCATAAGGGATGCTAACGTCTGTGATGCCAAGCAGGAGCCCCACAATCGGCACAAATGCCACGAGAATGATGAGGTCATTCACGGATACCTGCACGAGTGTGTAATTGGGGTCGCCGCTGGAGAGGTATGACCATACAAATACCATGGCAGTACAGGGTGCTGCCCCAAGAATGATGGCTCCGGCAATGTATTCCCCTGCCAGTGCAGGATCGATCCAGGCGGCATAAATCTTTGAGAAGAATATCCAGGCAAAAAAGGCCATGCTGAACGGCTTTATCAGCCAGTTGATGACCAGTGTCCAGATGACACCACGGGGTTTTTTTCTGATTTTTTTGATGCTGGTGAAATCAACCTGAAGCATCATGGGATAGATCATCAGCCAGATCAGAATGGCAACCGGGATATTGACTTTGGCAATTTCCAGTCCGCTGATGAACTTAATGCTATCCCCTGCAAAATGCACCAGGGCAATGCCCGCAATGATGCCGAGTGCTACCCAGATACTGAGGTATTTTTCAAAGAAACCTGTGGTCTTTTTTGGACTGTCAGGAATTGTGCTTTTCTTAAAAGGCTTATTCATAACAGTAAATATAAATCTTAGTTAAACACCGGGTTTTGTTCCGCTTATGGTGATAGAAAAAACGCCGTTTTTACCTGAGCGAAAATCCTGCAACTGCTCATCATCCAGATGCTTTTTCAGGATGCTTTGCGGGATGCTGATGGGTGTTTTTTTTTATGGATTTCTACCTGTTCGAAACCTGCCCGCTCTATGGTGGCAAGGTATTCTGCAAATACCGGTGCTCCTGACACGCAACTGGCATACAATTCCGCATTGGAGCGCAGGGATTCGGGCAATTCGGCTTTTGACAGCACGTCGGAAACGCAAAAGTGGCCTCCGGGTTTCAACACGCACATGATTTCCGAAAAGGCTTTTTCTTTGTCGGGCACGAGGTTGAGCACGCAATTTGAAATGACTACATCGAACTGCTTGTCTTCCAGGGGCATGTCATCAATATCGCCCAAAACGAAGTCCATATTGTCAAAACCTGCTTTGCGGGCATTGTGCCTGGCTTTTTCCAGCATTTCCTCAGAAAAATCGAGTCCGGTAATCTGTCCGTTTTTGCCCACTATAGAGCGGATTATAAAACAGTCGATACCGGCACCGCTACCGAGGTCAAGCACTTTCTGGCAGGGTTTTAAACCAGCAAATTCAACCGGAACCCCGCAGCCCTATACCAGGTCGGCATCGGAGTTGTACCCGTTGATACCCTTGTATTCATCGCCTATCATCCTGAGTTCAGAATCGCTGCCGCAGCATCCCGGAATGTCACAGCATGAGCTGTTGTCCATGGGCAAAGATTGTCTGGCAATTCCGGAATATTTTTCCTTAACCGCCGCTTTCTTTTCTTTATCGTTCATGTTGGATTTTGTTTTGTGTATTGAATAATAAAAAGGGGTCGCTATTTGACATTAATTGCAACATCCGCCTTTTTTTTCCAACCCGTGTATGCGAAAACCTTCCGGGCTAAAGTTGATGCTCCTATTTTTCATTTTTTCGAGCAGGTCGTTAGCCACGAAAAAGTTAATGCCTTCAAGCGTGAGTACGGTTTCACCCTCTGCCGGATGCGGAGCTATGTCCAAACCAGGTGCCGGACCACAGCATCCCTCGCTGGAAAAAATCCGGATACCGGCGTTTGGTTTATCATAATTTTTAAGCACTTTTTTCAACTCGCTGGCTGCTTGTTCTGTAATTGTCATAATGTTTCCTTTGTTTTAAAGATTACTAAAGTGTTATATTCCATTGATGCTTCACTAATTTTTTACGATGTTGCTCATAATGCCATGCTTATCTTTGTTTGAAATCATAACATAAGTTACAACTCAATTTTACCAACAAAACGAATCGCTCGTATCGTTCTCGCAGCATTTCGAAGACTGTCACTGAGATTCACAACAACATGAGTCCGATTTTGCTTCAATACCAACGGCTTTCCGGATAGCTTCTTTTATCATCTCCTTGGGTATGGTTTCATAAGTTTTCCCTTCGTATTCAATAACCCTGCATACATTACCCTCCAGTGATTTCATCACATTCAGGTCCAGTAACGTCCTCACAAGCAGAACAGTAACTCTCCTTTATTTTGTAATCCTTGTTCAGGATACCCTCTATGTCGGTACCGTTTATTCTTAAGGTAGGTGATCTGGTTACTCCAAGCTTTTTAGCCTGTTCGTCACTGGTAATTTTTACTTTATTTATTGTGATGGAGTCAACATGTTTGATGGATGCTTACCCTCATTTCTCTTAAAGCTTTATCCAGAGTTTCATCACTGGATTGACATCTTCCACATTCTGATAAATCAACATAAAAGAAATCTATGGTTAGACTGTTTGATTTTTTATCCATACTGTTATCGAAAGCTGGGCTTTCTACGTTCTGACAACCTAAAAATACTCCCAACAAAATCGGAATAATGATTAAAAATATTTTCTTCATAATGAATACTCAATCTTTCACCTAAATTATTTATCTTTGCCGTTCAAACAAA
>JBNGDT010000222.1:0-3547 GCA_049975305.1 Bacteroidales bacterium
TTCTACGATTTTTTAAGTCAAAAAGTTAAAAAAAATGAATTTTTAGAACCCACCTTTATAATTAACAAGTTGGGTTAAAATTTAATCATGAGATACATTATACTAAGTATTGCCCTCCTTTTTTCATTGCAGGCATTTTCACAAAAAACTCCGGAAGATATTCTTGAACCTTTTTTCAATGCCTTTAATCACAATCCCGACAAAGCCATTGAATATATTTTCACAACCAATCCGTACATCAAGCAAAATCAGGATGGCATTGAACGCATTAAAGAACGCCTGAATACATCCCGGAAATTACTGGGAGAATATTACGGAGAAGAACTCATTAAATTACAAAGCGTTGCTGATTCTTTCGTGAAGTACACGTACATGCTAAAATACGACCGTCAACCTGTTAAGATTGAGATTGTGCTTTACCGTCCCAATGACACATGGCTGTTATATACAATGCAGTTTGATGATAAGTTATCAGATGATTTTAAAACCCTTGAGGTAAAAGAATAAATCAATTACCAGTCAAGATGATTGTTGCCCCAAACCAGAGATTGGCTGACCGTAATTTTCTCTTATCTTATCAACCTCACAACACCACTGTATTCATTATCAATACCGGTTTTGTCTTTGAATGTGCATATCCATACGTATATACCCTGGTCTAATACCTTGTCCCCTTTCAGGAGGTTTCCTTGATAAGTTCCGTCCCATGAACCTTCGGTACATCCGTCACATCCTTCAGAATGGTCATATTCTGTAGTTTCAAACACCAGTTCACCCCACCGGTCATAAACCCGTAATGAAAATTCACCGGGATCAATGCCATGTCCGCACACAGAAAAACAATCGTTAAATCCATCCCTGTTGGGAGTAAATGCTGTTGGCGCATAAAAACTGTAGCGGTCATTAATTTTTACAACTTTACTAATCGTATCCATACAGTTGTAAATGCTTTGCCCAATAAGGCTAACTGTATATTCACCAATCTCCTCATAAAGATGTGTTACCTGTGTAACACTATTGTAAACGGAGTCACCATCGCCGAAATACCAATATAAACTATCCGTATTTTCTGTTACCGGGTAGAAAGTAACCTGCGGATTCATCATGTCGATAAAATCAGGTTTTGTATAAAAATCCAAAACCGGTAGTGGAAAAACCCTGATCATATTAACCTTATCCCTGACAGTAACACAACCATGCTCATCTGTAATTTTTAGAGATACGGTATGGCTCCCGCTACTACGGTAAACATGTACAGGGTTGCGTTGAAATGTAAAATGTTCATCCCCGAAATTCCATTCAAATTCATAAAATTCTGAACCAGTTGTTACGTTAAAATGCACCGTCAGTGGCGAACAACCTTCCACTATGTCTGCTGTAAAGTTATTCTGTGGCAATGGCCAAACATGAATATAAACAGAATCCCTCACAGCAGGAGTAGAACACATATCATTAACCCTTACCTGGTAATAACCAGATTCTGTTGGATAGAAATAATAAGGTGAAGGGACAAGGTTATTCCCGTTCAGGTAAATGTTGTAAGGCCCTCCGTTGCCGCCGGTTACTTCGGTATAAAGATGTACGGGATCACCTTTGCATATTGTGTCCTGATCAACATAACACGATGTGATGTTAAGTTCCGGATACACAAAAACCGTAAATTCCTTATGAGCTGTACATCCATTCATATCCCTGACAGTAAGCACAATATCCGTAGTTTGGGTCAAAGTATCTAATGTAATTGAGTTGTTGTTCCATACGGTATCACCATTAATGCTATAACGGAAATCATATTCTCCACTACCACCGGTTGCTTCAGGATGAAAAGTCACAGATCCATTCATACATATTTGTTGATTGTAAATATCTGAGATCAAAATCGGATCAGGAGCAGGCACATAGTTCTGCAGTTCCAACACACAACTATTGGCATCTGACACGGTCACTGCATGTGTGCCACCGCCAACAAATACTGAATCATTGGTTTCGCCGTTTTCCCACAGGTACAGGTAAGGCGGTGTTCCTCCTTCAACACTTATCCACGAAAGACCATCTTCGGTGTATGAACAGCTTGCGGGCTCAGCATACAAATTATACGCAAGTGGATTTGGTTGATGAATCTGATAGGTTTCACTTATGGTACAACCAATGGCATCGGTCACAGTAAGGGTGTGAATGCCTGCACACACATTCTGGTTGAAATTATTATCAGACTCCCATGAATAATCTAAAGGAGGAATTCCTCCTGTAACTGTAGCAATGGCTTCACCATCACAAGCATCATAACATAAGCAATTGGTTGCATCAATATCAAGCCCCATATGAGGGCTTACAATAATTTCAGCACTTTGAGATTCTGTTCCACAACCATTGGCATCAGTAACTGATACTGTATATATTGATGTAGTATCAGGAGAAACTGTTAAATTATCCTCATTGTAATCTGCTACTCCATCCCAATGATAATCGTAGGGTGGCGTGCCGCCGGTGGCAACTATATGCAGATTCACTTCATCCCCCTCACAAATGCTTGTATCATCACTAAAAGTAAAACTCAATGGGGGAGGCATGGTAATATCCCATGAATCTGATGCACTGCAGCCATGATTATCAACGACAGTGAGGCTATAGCTACCCTGATCAAGATCAGAAAGGTCCTCTGACAAATGGCCGGTATTCCAATTGAAATTGTATGGAGCTGTGCCTCCCGACACAGTAACATTGATTTCTCCACTGGGCTGACCAAAACATTGATTATCGGTGACATCGGCATCAATATCCACCGCGGGATACACATTCACAGTAAAACTTTCAGTAGCAGTACATCCTAAATTATCCATTACAGTGACCGTATAACTTCCGCTTGTGTTAATCGTGATGGTCTGCGTATCATCTCCTGTTGTCCATGCATAAGAAAAAGGTGATTCGCCCTCCGTTGGTTCTACATGTGCCTGGGCTGTTGCGCCTGCACAAACTCCTGTATCATAAGTCAAATCAAATTCAACATTGCTGTATTGCACTTCAATTGTTTCAGTATCATAACATGTTCCAAAAGTAACAGTTACTGTATAAGTACCAGGGGTCAGGTCTGTTACTGTTTGCGTGGTTTCCGCAGGTGTTGTATTCCATACAAAATCACATAAAGCAGGATCTGCTCCGGTAACTTCTGCAGTTGCATCAAATGGACCACTACAAATATTACCAACTGTAGTTACATCAACAGATATATCACCATAGTCAACAATATTAAAATCAATAACCGTATCACCACAGGGAGTATCATCCGACACAGTAACTGAATAATAACCAGCGGTAAGACCCGAGACACTTGACACGGTATCACCGGTATTCCAGTTATAAGAAGGGGATCCTGAACAGGATTGTATCACACTTATGCTGGCCGAGCCACTTTCACCACATATCGCATTGGTGGTTGTCAGATTTACCAACAATTCTTCTTCAATAAACGGGGCTGAAAAACCATAAGTACATAAAGACGTTCCATTTAAATCGCTGTATCCATCCATAGCAAGGATATACTCTCCCG
>JBNGDT010000223.1:0-3533 GCA_049975305.1 Bacteroidales bacterium
TTAAATGTAAAGAAGTAGAAATTACAGACAATGTACCCTCAAGCGATTACGTTTTTAAAGAGGACTATAGGTTGATGTCAATAGGTGAAGTGGAGTCTTATATAAGACAACATCAACATTTGCCGGATGTGCCAAGTGCAGAGGAATTTAAGCAAAACGGTTACAAAGCCGGCGACATGGATGATTTACTGCTCAAAAAAATTGAAGAACTGACGCTTTATATTATTGAGCAGGAAAAGAAAATTGAGGCACTTAAACAAAAACTCAATGATAATGTAATCCAACAAAAACAACAATAATATGTGTTTCTTAAAACTTTTGAAAAAAGCAATAATAATATCATTTGTTTTAATAAACGGCATTCAGTTGAATGCCCAGGACAGTATTCCACTAAAGTTTTATGCAGAAGTTGGAATTCAAAGAGACTTTTATAAAAATGGATATAAACAATCGGATAAAACGTTTCGTGATATTTATCCGGTAACTAGTAGGCAAATAGGCTATCACTGCAAAAGAAATATTGGCCCTTATTTTAGTGTTTCTTCATCATATAAATTATTTGAATTTATGGATATGAGCATAGGAATCAATTATTATATTTTTAACATGCATTATTATCAAAATTCCGTAGATACATTAAAAAAATATTATCCGGATGTAATTACTGAAGATGATGAATATTTCACAATAAAGCATGATTATAATAGCGATTTTTGTTTGAACCTTGCTCCAATTTTTAATATTTGGCGTTTGAGAATTTCACCAAGCGTAGATTTTCCATTAGTTAAGATAAATTATGGGCATTATGAAAGATTTAATGGACGCATTACAAATGGTTTTAATTCTAATTTTTTGTTTTTGGGGTCTTTTTTTGAAATAAGATTAGGACTTAAAATGGGTTATGGTTTTCAAATTTATGACAGAAATTTTATTGTCAACACCGGCTTTTTAGGTAATGGTCTATTCTTATCATTAAAAATGGAGATATGATTATGAAATTACACATAATTACAATCATTTTGATTCAGTATTCCATACTAAGTATTGCACAAGATAATAATTTGATTAAGAATGGTGATTTTGAAAAAGGAAATTTCAATGATACAGCGAAATTTTGTTATAATTTTAAATACAATCTTAAAAACTGGAAATGTAGAACAAAACAATTACATAATGGTCAATGGTGGCATTCTCCTGATTGGGTTTATTATTATCTTAATCCAAACCCAATTAGTGGAGATGGGTATGTTTTTTTTCAGATTATGAATTAATACAACAAAAGCTTGAAGATGATTTAATTGAGAATAAAACATATAAATTGACATTTAGTTTTAAAAATGAAGAACTTGAAGCTAAAGCTTCCAAATTAAAGATTTTTATTTCAAAAAAGAAAATAAAATATAAAAATGAATTTGTGCCATATCCTTTTAATCCTGATAATTATTGTTGCAATGATAATTATAGACAATATAAAAATCAAATAGGACAGGAAATTGAAAATATTAAAACTATAAATTTATTAAATTATCCAACTGAGGAATGGATAACTGAAACATTTTTATTTGAAGTACCAGATGATGGCTTTAACTGGATAGTATTTGATTTAAATAATGATGAAACCTGTGATGTAGAAGATGATCCACATTGTTGTGCTCTAACAGAATACCTTTGGTTAGACAAATTAGAACTTACCGAACACCCCTACTGCAACACGGAAGAAGAGCCCTGCAGCCCCACAGATGGCCCAATAAACGCAAGCTATCCTGAACAAATTGAAAACCACTCTAATGTGAGGGTTACAGGGTTAGACAATGTAAAATCCGCAACAAACATTAAAATCAGAACAATACAAGGGCAGGTAATAGAAGAGCTGGATGACAGATATTGCATTAATGGAATTGATACCATTGTGTGGGATGGATTAAATCTTGCTCCTGCACTTTATGTATGGCAAATGACTTTAGAAAATGATTGTGGTGAACAAAGTTATTGGAGAGGTTTTATTTATCATAATGATGAATTACCATCTCAAAACCTTACCCAAATCTGCAACAACAGCATACAAACCCCCATTCCCTGCTGCGAATCCGAGCCGGATATTTACATCGAGGATGAAACCATTGAAGGCCCCGGTGAACTATCTTTTCATGCCATACATAACATTGAAGTGGAAAACACCACAGTAGAAGCCAATACCGAAAAACTTGTCATGAAAGCCGGCAATAAAATCACACTAAAACCGGGCACCCACATAAAAGAAGGAGCCCATGCGCATTTTTACATTGAACCGTGTACCACCACAAACACACACGAAGCCCTTCTGCCGGAAACCCCTTACACCATCCCCATGGCTGAAATGCATGATAAAAAGATTGAAAAAGAAAATAAAGATGCAAAAGCAAGCATTTATCCCAATCCATGTTCATCAGTGCTGCATGTAAACATTTCATCTGATTATGGAAAACAAATCACATGTGAAATATTTGACCTTAATGGTGTTTCGGTGTTGCAAAAAACATTCAATTGCCGGTTTTCTCATTGCTCAGAAACCATAAGCACAGCCCATTTAACCCCCGGTATGTACATAGTAAAACTGACAGGCAACGATAAAATCAAATCCTTTAAAATTGTAAAACAATGAAGACATTAACTTCCATTTTTCTGACACTTACATTATCATTAATGTCGCTATTTTCACATGCGCAAAAACACGGATTATTGATTAACACTGAAATTGGTTTTTCCGGACAATATCAGAGTCTAAAAGCGACAAATATAGACTACCCTCTCGCTCTTTTTCAGCGCTATGCCACAGGGTATATATACCAGGCAGAAGGCTGGTCTTTTGGGATGAACCTGTATTATATGGATCACAGATCTGCCTCGAAAATGGAAAGCCCGGAAAATGTAAACGGACAGATGATGACGAGTATTTCAATTTATTCATCACGGCATTTAGGCTTATCCCCTTTTGTGTCAAGAACAATAGTCAAAAGAGAAAAGTATTCCATATCCATGAAACTTATGCCCGGTATTGACAATATCTTTCTTTCAAAACAATATTATGAAAAATACCCACCTGATGATCCTGATGATGTGACGGTAATAAACAATTGGGGTAAAGATGAATATGGCAATTACGATCAGATCAACTTCAACCTGACACTCGCACTGGAAGCTTCTCGTTCTTTTAATGAAAATCTAAGTCTCTCAGGGGGCGTATTCCTGTTTTCCTATCTGCATAACAATACCAGAGGAATTGATGCTGACGAAGTCTTTTTGCCCTATGCTTTTGGTATTGACTTGGGCATCACCTACCATTTCACCCCCTCCGCATCATCTGAAAATTAATCCCCGCTGCCAAAAAGAAAAAGCTGAAAACCTGTCAGAAGGTTTTGCAACCCCAACCAAAAAAATCACATCACATTGAAACCTTATTAAAATATTAACGTATATTTGCATATAGGATACATTAAAATTTAAGTAAAATGAAAATACTTCAAAACCACTCACCACAGACAGCCAACACCCGC
>JBNGDT010000224.1:0-3487 GCA_049975305.1 Bacteroidales bacterium
GTGATAATCTACCTAACACATTTATTATTCGTTGTTTATCAATAGTTCTGATTTGATCCATTACAACCCAACCAATTTTTTTATCATGTTTTACTTCTATCCGGGTTGGATAGTTTCTTGATTTTGTTGTCAAAGGTGCAACAATAATTGTGCGTAAATGCCTGTTCATTTCATTTGGTGAAATGATAACACAAGGCCTTGTCTTCTTTATTTCACTTCCAATTGTCGGTTCAAGGTTGACTAAGACAATCTGATATTGATTTAATTCCATGCTTCAAGGTTTTCGTCAGGGAACACATCATCAAACAAAAGTTGGTCATCACCATTTTCATTCATTTCTTTAAATGCTTCATCCCAACCTTGCCTGGGGCTGGAAACCGGTTTAATTATGATGTGTTTTTTTTCAAAAATAAGTTCAACTTTATTCTTAATGTTATATTTTTCTAACAGCGTTTTACTTAATCTAAAACCCTTAGAATTTCCAATCTTAATAATAGGTACTTCCATCGTAACAGATTTTTAGTTATGTAATTACAAAGTTAATACATTTATTGCTATTTGTCAAACTATTTTCTAAAATAATGATAACCACTTTTTTTCATTTCATTTTCATGTGTGAAAATAAGCTTTATGTACGATAATAAACAATATCACTGTGAATTTACATTATTTTAACTTATTACCCATTGAATCTCACCCATCAATCTCTTTCGCTGAAACGAAAACACCGCGGGTCTTTACCATAAATACCTTTTCCTGCAGCAAAAGCCCGTGAGCGGCACCCAAAGCATTCATCATTCAGCGGGCATTTCTGACAATCTTCTGGTAAATTCTTTATGTCCTTGAAAAATTTAAAATTCAGGTAATCCCGGTTGGCTTCTACAATATGTTTAAACCGATTGGTTTTCCCATTAAGCCTGTCATTTTCTTCCCTGATGGTTGCACAAGGGGTAACGTATCCATTGTTTAACACAGCAAGGGTTGCAGAACAATACTGTTTATTCACGCAATTCATCGGCAATTCTTTTACGCCAACCAGGTTTTTATACCACCGGTAAACCGCGCTTACTTCTTTGCGTTCCGGGATAAACTTCTTCAGGTCATGGGGATCATATCCCGGCCTGAGATACGTGTGATAAACATTGATTGACGTGTGCACACCATATTGCTTATAGAAATATTCCATGGTTTTTATCATGTCTTCCGATGATTGCAACCCGGTAAAGGTTACCGAATTTAACAGTTGTTCAGGGGGATAACCCATCGAAAGCAAGTCCTCAACACCATTCAATATAATTTTCAAATCGTTTTTACTGCGTCCGGGATGAAGTTTTTCGTATAAATCCGGGTTGACGGTAGAAGCATGCACAGAAATCAGACCGTACCTGCATAATTCAGCCGTTTTTTTTGTAACCCCCTTATCAGCAAAAGGCAAACCCCCGGTCCACATGTTGTTTCTAAAACCAAGTTCACTGGCCTGCTCCATAAAATCAAATATCCTTGGCCTTATGAGTGGTTCCCCTCCAAGCCATTCAATTGCAGTGATACCCAGTTTTTTTGAATCTACCAGAATACCGGATATTTTTTCATGTGTCAATTCGTTTTTTGTTGCTTCAACTGCATTCATGTAACAATAAATACATCCCTGGTAACATTTATCCCCCACTTCGAGTTGCAGGGAATAAAAACCGTAATTATCGTATGCATGGTTCAGTGCTTCAAAATCTATCATAAATGTACGAGGCTTTTTATTTACATTCAAAATTAGAAAATTTTGTTGGTACTCATTCAGAAACCCCGTAATATCTGTAGCAATTTGACCGGGGAAAATTTCATTTCCCTTTATCCGGCAATATATTTACCTTTGGCACATAAAGACAGCTTTTATGAAAGAACGCATTTCCTGGAAACCCGGTACCATGTTGTATCCCTTGCCTGCTGTTATGGTAAGTTGTGGTACATCGCCGGATGAATACAACATCATTACTATAGCCTGGACGGGCATTGTCAATTCAGATCCCCCGATGTGCTATGTTTCTGTGCGAAAAGAAAGGCATTCACATCCTCTCATCAAAAATGCCGGTGGGTTTGTCATTAATCTGACAAACAAAGATTTGACTTACGCTGCTGATTGGTGCGGTGTGCGCTCAGGCCGTGATTGTGATAAATTCAAAGAGATGAAACTTACAGCTATTCCTGCCACAAAAGTGGATGCTCCCATGATTGCCGAATCACCGGTAAACATTGAATGTAAAATACATGACATCCATGAGCTGGGGTCACATGATATGTTTCTTGCTAAGATTGTTGCTGTGCACGGCGATTCACAATACCTTGACAAGGATACCGGCAAATTTAACCTTGCTGCCGCTGAAATGATCACCTACATGCACGGAACATATTATACGGTGGCAAAAAAACAAGGACGGTTTGGATATAGTGTCAAAGGCACAAAACGCAGGAAAAAAAGTGCTAACTAAACAAAAAAGGCCACTAATGAAAACATGCATTAAAAACGCCACTTTAATTAACGAGGGGAAACTGATACAGGCTTCCGTTCTGATTTCAGGTGAACGCATTCAAAGCATTGTGCCCGGCGATTCATCCATGCCTGCCGACATCACTATAGATGGCACAGGCCAGTATTTGATGCCCGGCATCATTGACAGCCATGTGCATTTCAGGCAACCGGGTATGGAACATAAGGCTGACATAAAAACAGAAAGCCGTGCTGCAGCTGCCGGCGGGATAACCTCATTCATGGAAATGCCAAACACAAATCCGGCAACAACCACCATGGAACGGCTCCGGGAAAAACAGCGCATAGCCTCGCGTGATTCGCTTGTCAATTATGCTTTTTATCTTGGGGCAACCACAAATAACCTCAGAGATATTGAAACGCTGGATACCAGCCAGGTGGCTGGCGTAAAAGTTTTCATGGGCTCATCAACAGGCAATCTGTTGTTGAATGACAAAAAACAGCTTGAACGGGTTTTCCAGGCCTCGCCCATTCTTATTGTTACCCATTGTGAAGCAGATTCCATCATAGATGCCAATTTACACATTTTTAAACAAAAATATAGCGATGACATCCCGGTAAAATACCATCCCGTCATCCGGTCGGAAGAGGCATGTTACGCTTCCTCTTCGCAGGCTGTTGAACTGGCAGAAAAATACCACGCCAATCTTCACATTTTGCACCTTACGACCAAAAAAGAAATGGATTTGTTCAATCCGGGGCCTGTAGAATCAAAAAAAATCACAGGAGAAGCCTGCATTCATCATTTGTGGTTCAGTGATGCTGATTATGACCAGCACGGGATGCGCATCAAATGGAATCCAGCCATCAAAACCCAGTCAGACAGAAACGCATTACGCTCTGGCTTGATCACTAAAAAACTGGACATTGTTTCTACGGACCATGCCCCCCATCTGCTGAAAGAAAAGACAGCCCCGTATGTCAATGCAGCATCGGGAGCTCCAATGG